>JAQVQN010000159.1 GCA_028701555.1 Kiritimatiellia bacterium
CGCGTAATTCGCCTTGAGGTCATCCAGAATAGGCTTCATCATCTTGCACGGGATACACTTGCCCGCACCCAGATCCACCAGCCGCGGCAGTGCCTGGGCTTGAGCTACAGACGCCGCATCGGCGGCCTTCGGCAACGCCTCAACTGGATCTGTCTGCTTTGACTGCTTCAGAATCATGACCGCCGCCGCCGCGGCAACAACCGCACCGATAATCGCAATTTCTTTTACTTTCATTCCAATGCTTCCTTATTTTTTACACTCGTCATTGCGCCCACTGAGTGGTCGCAATAACTCATTCATGCCGCCGCGAGTATCTTCCCGATCTCCGCCGCGCTGAGCACCTTTCCCACGCTTTTGACGACCCCGTCGATTGCCAGTGCCGGAGTGAGCATCACACCGAATTTCATGATCTCCGCTATCTGGTCGACCTTCACTACCTCGGCCTGAATTCCAGCCGCCTTAACCGCTGCCTCAGCATTCGCCAACAGCGTCTTACACTTCGGGCACCCTGTACCCAAGATTTGAACCTGCATTTTGTTCTCCTTTTTTTGATCAGACAGATCCGTAAGATCTTAAAACACCATCCCGAACCCCCACCCCGCCACCGTCGCCATCACCACCACCAGCGAAACGAACGCCACCGTCTTCTTAGGCCCCAACACGCTGTTGATCACCAGCATGCTCGGCAGGCTCAGTGCCGGCCCGGCCAACAGCAGCGCCAGCGCGGGTCCCTTACCCATGCCAGCTCCCATCAGCCCCTGTATTATCGGCACCTCGGTCAGCGTCGCGAAGTACATGAACGCGCCGGAGATCGAAGCCAGAAAGTTGGCCCGCAGCGAGTTGCCGCCCACGGCCCGGTTCACCCACTCCGAAGGGATCATACCCTCCTCGCCGACACGGCCCAGCAGGAAGCCCGCCACAACCACGCCGATCAAAAGCAACGGCAAAATCTGTTTCGCGAAACTCCAGGAGGCGTCGAACCAATCTCCGCCCTCGCCCTTGTCTGTAGACGTCAGCCAAGCCAGTCCCAGCGAGCCGACCGTAAACGCCACCAGCGGGTTACCGCCCGTGACCAGCGCGATAAATGCGGTCATGGCCGCCACGAGCGCGACCTTCCACAGCGGCATCTTGAACCACGCCACCAGCATCACTCCCAACCCCGCCGCGAAAACCGCAGTGAGCGCCCACTTAGCTCCGTAAACGGCCGCCCACAACCCCTCGGGATTCTGCGGTTTACCGAAGTTGGCAAATACCAGTATCAACACCATCGAGGCGAAATAGAGCGACGTCTGCCACAGCGGCCTGCCGCCCTCCTCCTCCAGCATCTGGATCGCTGCGGCAGCCTTCTCAGCCTCTTCCTTGCGGAAGAGCAGATGCATGGCGTAACCGATCACCCCGCTGAAGACCACCGCGCCGACCGCCCGGGCGATACCCAGCTCCGGCCCAAGAATCCGCGCGGTCATGATCATCGCCAGTACATTGATGGCAGGCCCGGAATACAGGAACGCGCACGCCGGCCCCAGACCTGCACCCATCTTGTAGATCCCAGTGAACAGCGGCAGGATCGTGCAGGAGCAGACCGCCAGAATGCTGCCTGAGACCGAGGCCACACCATAGGCCACGATCTTTTTGGCGGCAGGCCCCAGATATTTCATCACCGCCGCCTGACTCACGAACACGCCGATCGCGCCCGCGATGAAAAAGGCCGGTATCAGGCACAACAGCACATGCTCGCGCGCGTACCACTTGACCAGATGCGCCGCCTCCAGCAAGGCGCGGTCAAAACGCGCGTACCCCACCGGCAGATAGAAGCAGGCCAGAAAACCCGCCACGATCCAAGCCAACTTCTTCCACTCAATTTTCCAGTCCATGCTAACAACCTAACTACCTAATAACCTAACTACCTAATAACCTAACTACCTAATAACCTAACTACCTAATAACCTAACTACCTAATAACCTAACTACCTAATAACCTATCAACCTAAACACCTTCTCCCTCTCCCGCGATCACCGCCTCCACACAACCCCGGACGTTCCGGATCAAACCCCTCCCCCCGCGCCATGCCGAAAAAGTCTGCGCACAAGACTTCCAGCTCTGCTAACACCTCATGAGGTGCGGGTATTATAAATCGATGCTTTCACTGGGCCGCTGGAAACCATTGCTTGGTATTATTGGCAATTCTGACAAGCGAAAGCATGACGGGGACTTCGACCAGCACGCCGACGATTGTTGCCAAAACCACCGGCGAAGAGGCACCGAATAACGAAATCGCCACCGCGACCGACAGTTCAAAGAAGTTGGACGCGCCTATCATACCGCCCGGTGCCGCGATATCGTGCGGCAGACAGATTTTTCTGCCCGTCAGATAGGCGATAAAGAATATGAGGTAGGTCTGGATGATCAGCGGCACGGCGATCAGCATAATGTGCAGCGGATTGCTCAAAATCACTTCGCCTTGAAACGAAAAGATCAGCACAAGTGTCAACAGCAGACCGCCGATGGTGACGTTACCGAACTTCGGTATGAAGGTTCGGTTGAAGTACTCCAATCCATGTCCTTTTATTACATGCACACGGGTCAGCACGCCGCCCACCAGCGGAATGACAACGAACAGGCCGACGGAGAGGAACAGGGTGTCCCAAGGGACCCGGATGCCGCCGATGCCCAGTAGCAGGGCGACAATCGGAACAAAGGCGGGCAGGATGATCAGGTCGTTGGTCGCCACCTGCACTACCGTGTAGGCCGGGTTGCCCCTTGTCAGATGACTCCACACAAAAACCATCGCCGTGCATGGTGCCGCGCCCAGCAGCACCGCCCCGGCCAGATAGTTCTTGGCTAATTCGGGTGAAATCAGATTTTTAAAGATTACGTAGAAGAAGAACGAGGCGATGCCGAACATGGTGAACGGTTTGATCAGCCAGTTGACCGTCCAGGTAACATACAGTCCTTTCGGATTCTTGCCGACATTCTTGATGCTGGTAAAATCCACCTTCATCATCATCGGCCAGATCATAACCCAGATCAGCACTGCAATCGGCATGGAGACCTTGGCGTACTCGAATTTGCCGAGAAAGGCCGGAATCCCCGGCAGAAATTTACCGATCAGCACACCCGCAACCATGCACAGCGCGACCCAGACAGTCAGATACTTGTCAAAAAAACTCATGTCCAGCGTTTTGCTATTATTCACTTCCTTATCCTTTTCTTCCAATATTCCATCATTCCAGTATTCCCGGGATCTTCTCCACAAACGCTTTTATCTCATCCCGCACCCGACGGTAGCACTCGAGCTTAGCCTCTTCGACCTCAACCAGCTTTGCCAATGCGGGCGGATCATCGAACCCGACATGCACCACTTTCGCCGACCCCGGGAAGAACGGGCAGTGCTCGTTGGCGTGACCGCACACTGTCACCACGTAATCAAACTGTACATCCAGCAGTGTGCCCACGTTCTTCGAGGTATGCCCCGAAATGTCAACGCCAGCCTCGGCCATGACCTTGACGGCATTGGGGTTCAGCCCGTGCGTCTCGATGCCCGCCGAATAAGCCTCGATCACGTCGCCCTTAAGCGCCCGCGCCCAGCCCTCCGCCATCTGACTCCGGCACGAGTTGCCGGTGCACAAAAACAGGATATTCAACTTCCGCATGCGAATTCCCCACCCCTTCTCCTAATTTCAGCTCGAACAACAACCGGACTGCGCCCCCCCGCAACACGCGGACTTACGACCGAGCCGCGCATTCAGGATGCCGACCGCGCACCCCACCCCGTTTTTCACGTACAACGCACCGACCGGACAGTTTCGGGCACATGCCCCGCACTCCATGCATGCGTCGCGGTCATCGATCCGGGCCTTGCCTGAATCCACCGAGAAAACACCGTGGGGACAAACCTCCAAGCAACGACCGCACCCTACACACACCTCCCTGTCCAGCCGCAGCGTCACTACATCGCTCAGATACTCCATTTCTATGCTTTCCGAAAACTTGGACGTTGAGCGTTGTACGTTAAATAAACCGTGACGCCACCCACCCGCAAACGCCAGCAAGCGCCAGCGCACCTTGCATCGGCAGTGACCATCTCATTTCGCTTTTGACACCCGACGCCGACGTGTAGGGCGTGCACCCCGTGAACATCAGCCCCAGAAACGAGCAGGCTGATACGCCGAGCATTCCCGCCGATACGCCGGCCAGCCATCCGAAAGGACAGAACAGCGCAAGTATCGCGCCCAGCACAACACCGGTCACCGCTCCCTTGACCGCGAACGAACGGCCCGGCAGCCAAGGCAGCAGCGCGGGAGTCAGAACGATTCCCGCAAATGCGTTGGCTCCGACGGCCAGAGCGATCCAGGGCCATTGCCCAAAATCCAGCCGATACCCGTGTCGTCCAAGACCCGACGACGCCAGAAAAAAAGCCAGCGTGAAGGCGACCGGAAGAGCGCGGTGAACCAGCTCGATCGGCGTGACCGCGAGCCGCTCCCGCAGCTTGAAGCCCACCCGCCGCATCTCCGGCGTGGCCCGCATACCGTCCCGCAGAAACGCCGGTAGGTCACGCGCGTAGACCGGGCCATAAATGGCTTGGAATCCCGTGCGCCGGCTGACCTCATGCGCCGCCACGCCCGGCGCTCCCAATTGCGGCACAACCAGCTTCCGGTGGACAACAACCTTTGCCACCCCGCTTAACGCAAAACGTTCGACGAGTTCATCCGTCCCGAACGTCCCCTTGCCCGCCGCGCACCAGACGTTTACGCCCTTGGTGTCCAGCACCAGCACCCATGCGTCAAAACCGTCCAGTGCCCGCCGTAAATGGTCAAAAGAGAGCTTGTAATTGGCCGTAACCAGAACAGGCGCTTCCTGAGTCGGCGTTCCGACTGCGTAAAGTCCAGGCGCCACCGTATACCGCATGCGTCCGAGGCCCCAGCAGACGGCCCAGGCACCCACGCGGTCGCGCCAGGTCCAACGCACAGCCACGCGCGGTACGGGTCCGATCGACGTTTGAAGATACCCGGTCATCCCGTCTGCCACCGCGACCGCGCCACATGTGCCGCAACAACACCCGAAGCTCATGCTTCAGCACTCCTTTGTTGTTCGTTTAACACCATTCACGCTTTTGCCTTCTCCCGCAGTCGACAGCACATCCGCAAGCCGTCTGGCATCGCGTAGAGCGGTCTCAGCCGCTCCAAGGGAAACATTCAGCCATTTCAGCACCGGCTTCACCGCCTTCAAAGCCGCGCCCTGCGGCAGACGGTAGTAGGCCCAGCGCCCCTCCTTGCGTGAATCCACAAGTTCCGCCGTGCTCAGGATCGACAGATGCTTGGACACCGTCGAAGGCGCCAGCCCCAGCACCGCGATGATCTGGCATACGCACAGCTCGCCTGATCTCAAAAGCAGCATGATGCGCAGGCGCTGCATGTCCGATAAAGCTTTGGTGATCCTTAACGTAGAGCGCATCGCATGCCTGTTCATAGCAAACCTTTCTATTTCGTTATGTGTCGAATTATCGCATTAATACGGCGTACCTGTCAACCGTTTTGTTTAGCTCAGATATTTATGCGCCGACTAGCGCTCCGCGTATTCCGCGCACGACTCCGGCGACTCGTAGACCTTAACCGAGAGCACGTTCACCTGTGTCTTTAGCGCCTCGAAAAAGTAACGGGCAAGGTTCTCAGCCGTGGAACGGAAAGGCAACGCCACACTCTTCATGCCGTGCTTACCGATAACCGCCGCGATTTCGCACTCGCTGGGGCTGTTCTCGTTATAGATGAAGGCATGATCGAAACGTTCCAAAATAATCTCGCGTATCACCTGCTTGAGGTCTTTGAAATCGATCACCATGTCCGCGCCGTCAGACATTTCCGCCACCTCCGCGATGACCCGGTAGGTGTGTCCGTGCAGGTTCTTGCACTGTCCGGCGTGATTGGTCAGCACATGCGCGGCGTCAAACCGGCACTCTTTGGATACGCTCAGCATGATTTCTCCTTGCTACGCAGATATTCCTCAAATCCTTTTCTGCGCAGTTTACAGCTTGGACACTCGCCGCAGCCTGT
>JAQVQN010000160.1 GCA_028701555.1 Kiritimatiellia bacterium
CTACCCGCCCTCTGCCGAGTCCGCCGCAGTCTCGGCCTTCCGGCAGTTCAACCCGCACAAGGATTTCTCGCCCTCGCCCGCGACCTCCGCCAAGAACGAAACCTCCTCCGAATGGGAATAGCGTAGTCATGCAAGCAACGCGACGCGCCTCAATCTTCCTTTGCGCCGCGACAGCCGCCCTGCTGCAAGCCGGCGCCACAACATTGCTGCCGCCATTCCCCGAAACCGCGGCAGCAGCGTCACCCGACGTCCCCGCCCCGCTGAACACCCCGGACGGCCTGACTCTCAAAGCCGTCTTCTCCAACAACGCCGATCGTGTCTTCTGGGACCTGCCGCTCGCCGCCCGCATCCCGAAAAACACAACCTCACTCAAAATCGTCATCTCTTGTACTGACCCCGCACCCCTGCGCGGCCTCTCGCTGCACCTGCGCTCCGGCCCGGGCTGGCACGGCTGCGCCCTGCCCCTGCCCTCCCGACCGCAGCAAGCCGTTTTCCTGCCGCTCAACCTCCTGCAGCCCGAGGACAACCCCGCTGACCCTCATAAAGCCACCAGCCTGCGCCTCTCGGCTTGGAGACGCTCCGCAGGCACCGCCACCATCACTCTGCACTCCTTCAGCACCTGCGCGGACCCAGTAGCCGTGGTCCGCGCCACCGATGCCTCCGCCCCGGGCGAGACCGCCCTTGCCGCCAAGTTGGCCGAAAACTGCTCCCGCCTGCTGGCCAAGTCCGGTATATCCCATGCCGTCATCGATGACTCGCTCGAGCGCGCAAGCGCCTTCAAACTCCTGCTGTTGCCGTATTCGCCGTCCCTGACACAAAAACCGACCGCGCGCCTCGAACGCTTTGTCCAGCGCGGCGGCCGCCTGATCGTGTTCTACAACCCATCTCAGACACTCGGCGCCCTAGTAGGCATCAGCCCCGGACCCTGGCAGGGCGCACAAACGGGTCAGGAGTGGAGCGCCATGGCCTGCGACACCAACCTACTGCCCGGCGCAGCCGCCCGCGTGCCGCACACCACCAATAGTGTCCTGCCGCCATTTGCAGCGGATGGCGCCGGCACCCTCACCGCCGCCCGCCTGATAGACAACACCGGCCGCGTCACTGCTATCCCGGCCTGCGCCGTCTCTGAGCGCGGCGCCTGGTTCGCCCACGTGCCGCCGCTAGCCACCCCAGCCGCCGTCAGCCTGCTGCGCTCCGTCATCACCCGCCTCGATCCCGCCCTCGCGCCGGAAGCGCCGCCCCAGACCGTAACGCAGCCGACCAGCCGCCGCCCCGGCGAAATCCGTGCCGCCTGGCACTCCGGCCCCGGCTCGCGCCACCCGCAAGGCTGGAACGGCCTCATGCCACTGCTCGCCAGCAACGCCGTCAACACCATCTTCGTCCACTGGCAATCTGCCGGTCAGGATCGTTTCTCCCAAAACCCGCCGCCAGACTCTGCCGCCAAAGCCGTGTCCGCCAGCCGCAAGCACGGCGTCTCGCTGCACGCCTGGGTCACCTGCTGGATCCTAGACGGCCTGCCTGCCGACCAGCTCGCGCGCTTCTCAAAGGAGGGCCGACTGATGCGCGCCGCCGACGGCCGCGAGCTGCCTTGGCTCTGCCCTTCCCTGCCTCAAAACCGCGAACTCCTGATTAGCGGCATGCGCTCCCTGCTTAAACTCGGCGTGGACGGCATTCACCTCGATTATGTGCGCTACCCCGAGCGCCAGGGATGCTACGCGCCCGCCACACGCGCCGCCTTTGAAAAACATCTGGGGGCAGCCGTCGCCGACTGGCCAGCCGAAGTGCTGGAGGGCGGGCCGCGCGCCGCGGCTTTCGACACCTTCCGCAAACAGGTCATCACGGATTTCGTGCGCCAAGCGCGCGAGGCCGTGTCCGCCCAGAACGCTGACGCGCTCTTCACAGCCGCCGTGTTCCCGACCCCGGCCGCCGCAGCCGCCTGCGGCCAAGCTTGGCCGGATTGGCTGCACCAAAACCTAGTCGACGCACTCTGTCCGATGATCTACACCGAAGACCCCCGTATCTTCGCGGCCTTTCTCGATGAAGGCCTGAAGGCCCTGCCAGCGGGAAAGGCCAACCTGCTCCCCGGCATCGGCGTCTCCGCCGACGAAAGCCAGGCCGATGCCGCCAGCGTCGCTAGCCAGATCAGCGCGGTGCGCCAGCGCGGATTGCCGGGATTCGCCTTCTTCGCCATCGACGACGCCCTGCTCTACCAGACCCTGCCAGCCCTGTTCGCGGAATAACCCCGCAGTTCGTCAAATACTGGACACCGGAGCGGATTGTTTATTACCAGCGAGGCGTGCCTTGGCCGCAGGGATTGTGACAAACAACCGTCCCTTAGCTAGAAGTCAGCAGCCGCTGCAGAACCGCGCCGGAGGCGGCCTGCACCTCCTCGAACAGGCTCGCTCCGCAGGTGTCGAGGCCCACCACCGTCTCGAGCCCCTCCACCTCCAGTTGCCACAGGGCCTCGGTGGCGCCGAACTCTTCCAGCAGACACACGCCAGCGACCCGCCTGACCCGTTGCGCCAGCAGCGCCGCCGCGCCGCCCGCAGCCTGCAGATATACGCAGCCGTATTTCTGACAGGCTGTGCGCGTGGCTGCGCCCATACCGCCTTTGCCGATAATCACGCGTAAGCCGTGTTCAGCGATGACCTTGGCCATGTAAGGCTCCTCGCGCACCGAAGTGGTCGGCCCTGCCGCTACCACACGCCAACCAGCACCTTCCGGCACGACAACCGGTCCGCAATGGTATATCCCGCCGTCACGCAGCGCCACCGGCACCGCGCCGCCCTCGGCCAGATATTTGTGCAGCCGGTCGCGCCCGGTAAAGATCAACCCCGACACCCGCACAGCCTCGCCAACGCATAAATCACGCACCGCCGCTTCGGAAAACGGATAGACTATCTCACGCATGTTTACCCCAGCCATTCCACCTTATCGCCGCACACCCGTACACCGCGCCGCCTGCAGGCCCAGCACATGTAGGCCACTGTCACGAAGTATGAGGCGGGCAGACGCGGCCGCGCCGCGACCTTGACGCCCAGCAGGGTAGTGTTGCCGCCCGTGCCCATCGGCCCGACGCCCAGAAGGTTGGCCTCTGCCAGCACACGCCGCTCCAACTCCGCCAGAGCCGGCTCAGCGGCAGAGTCGTCCAGGGTGCGCAACAACTGGCGCTTGGCCACCCTGAACCCTTCCGCGCGGTCGGCACCGACGCACACCCCCAGAATGCCGGGTGCGCAGCCGTATCCCTGCGCTTCCCAGACCGCCTGCAGCAGACACCGCCGCACGCCTTCTAGGTCGCGCCCGGCCAGCAATGAGTCGTCAGGCAGACTGAACTGCCTGCTCATGTTCTCGCAGCCGCCGCCCTTCTGCAGCAGCCATACCTCAACCGCCTCCGACCTCTGGCCTCCGCTCTCCGACCTCTGCTCGAAATGACACACCGGACACCCTTCCGCCACATTACTGTCGATTGACCGGCCCGTCAGACCGTCCAGCGTGTTGCGCCGCAGCCAGCCTTCGCGCGTGGCACGTTCCGTGGCCGCGCGCGCAGCCTGTTCAAAAACAGACTCATCAGTGCCGCGCGGCACGCTCCAGAAAAAGTTCAGCGTACCGGTGTCCTGACACATCGGCACTGACTTCTTGCGCGCCAGCGCGGCGTTTTCCGTCAGTGCCGTCAGAAACAGGGCCGCCTGTGATTGCGGCTGCTCGCTGGCTGCCGCCGTCCTCAGGGCTGCCTCCACGTCAGCCGGCAGATCGCTCGTGGCGCGTCTGATAAGCTCCGCAAGTATTTCAGACCAGATCATTCGCCTTAACCCTCACGCGGGCTAACGCCCGCAACCCACTGATTATCCTTGCCTAAAGCTTCCAGCAGTGGCGGCAGGCATGAGTCTGGCACGTGCAGCCTGCCGAACCCCTTGCCGATGGAGATCCCCGGCTTGGAAAGTCCGTGGTAATCAGAACCGCCCGTTGTCAGCAGTGCCAGCTTAAACGCCAGCCGCATCAACGCGACCGTCTGGCCTGGATCATATTCCGAATAAAACGCCTCAATCCCGGCCAGCCCTAAAGATTTGAGATCGCGCAACCCGATCTCAAGGTCGCGCTCGTATGGCTTCCAGGAAAACGGATGCGCCAGCACGGCAACGCCGCCAGCGGCACGGATCATGCCTATCGCCTCTTCAGGATACATGCGAAAACGGTCAACATACGCCGGACAGCCCTTGGCAAGATAATGGTCGAAAGCCTCTTTCACGGAGCCAACATACTCGCGCTCGACCATGGCCTGCGCGATATGCGGACGCCCAACCACATTAAGGCCGGCGTAGGCCTTGATCTCCGGCCAGGCCAGCTTCATTCCCAAACCGCCAAGTTTTTCGAGAATCTGGCCGTTGCGCCACGCGCGCCCGTCAAGGATACGATCAAGGTTTTCCGCAACTGCCGGATGACGCGGGTCGACACCATAGCCCAAAATGTGCATCGAGCCCTGGCCCTCGCTGACTTCGGCGCTGATCTCAACGCCTGCTATACCTGTTATGCGGCTCTCGCGGCAAGCTGCCAGAAAGGTTTCGACCCCGCCTAAGTTGTCATGATCAGTCAAAGCTATGGCCGATACGCCTGCCGCCACGGCCTTGCGCACCAGTTCTTCCGGCGTGTCAGTGCCGTCTGAATTCACAGAATGCAGATGCAGGTCAATCATGGCTGGTCATGCACCTTGTACAAGCCTCGTACTTCGGGTTCCTGCAGACCTGCAAAATAATCCGCGATAGCGGCGTCATATCCGGCAGTGTGCGTGAACGCTTTTTTCATCAACCGCAGGCGCGTACCTAAATTCAGCCGCCCTTTGTTCGCGCCAAGTTCCTCCAACAGCACCCCGTAGTCTGCCGGGTCTGTCACCGAGGCCACGCGCAGATAATTCTTAGCAGAGGCTCGGACCATGCAGGGGCCGCCGATGTCGATATTGGTGCGGGCATCCTCAGGGGTAACTCCCGCACATGCGACGGTCTGCTTGAAGGGGTAGAGGTTGACCACCACCATGTCAATGGCGACAGCCTGCGTACGAACCAGATCCTGGCGATGAGCGTCGTTATAGGTCTCACTCAGCAAACCCAGATAAATTTTGAAGTCGAGCGTCTTGACCAGCCCGCCCTGCATCTCCGGTTGTCCGGTATAGTCTGAAACCGCGACCAAATGTTCACGTGCCGCTTCTGAGCCAAGCATCTTTTCTACCGCCGAGTAGGTTCCGCCCGTAGAAAAAATCTTCACGCCGGGACAGGCCGCGACAAGCCCGGGCACAAATTTTTCCAGCCCGGTCTTGTCCGAAACGCTCATCAAAACATTGCGTACTGCCACCGAGCCGTCTATCTCGTCAACCAAATTCAAAGCCATACATTCCCCCTCTTTTTCTCGTCAATAAGCCACGATCACACTGATGAATATAGAATAAGCGATCACCACGTCATATGCAACTGCAAGATGTGCGGGGTGCCTTGTTGTGCTTGCATCTTGGCGGAGTTCTGCATATCCTTTTGTCGTTTCTAGGGATGTTCTGATTGCGCCCAATGGAGTTTTATGTTCTGTACTCTTCTAAAATGCAAATTGCACCACCTGCGCGTTACGCAAGCCGAGCTTGATTACGAGGGCAGCCTGACAATCGACCGTGACATTATGGACGCGGTCGGCATATTGCCTTACGAGAAGCTGCTGGTGGCCAACCTTGCGAACGGCGAACGCTTCGAGACCTACGCCATATGCGGGCCGCGAGGCAGCGGCGTGGCTTGCCTTAACGGGGCCGCTGCCCACAAGGGAAAGATCGGCGACCGCCTGATCGTGATGGTCTGGTGCATGCTAGACGATTCCGAGCGTCACGACCACCACCCCAAAGGTGTGCGCCTGGACGAGCAGAACCGCATTGTCGCCACCGCCTTCTAGCGCCGGGCGCTAGAAGGGTTCAGGGGTCACGGGTCGATTTACATGCCAATTGCTTTTTGAACACTTGAACCCTTGAACCAGCGGCGCCAGCCGCGT
>JAQVQN010000161.1 GCA_028701555.1 Kiritimatiellia bacterium
ATGGCGCAGGTGGCAGCGTCGATGGGGCTGCCAAAGCAAGGCGCGGCCTTGCCGGAGTGGCAGGACAAGGGATATATTACGGTGGTGCGGCGCAACTGGCATCTTTTGCCATACGAACAGATCATGCAGTTGCTGGGCATGACGCGCGAGCGGCTGCATTACTGTCTGGCGGAGGATGATTTTCTTTTTCACAAGCTGGGCAGACTCAAGCCCAAGTGCGAAACGCTCGTTTATCAGAAGCCTACGGCGGATGAGGCGGCGGCAGCCGCGCGGCTGGCGGGGTGGCTGAAGGAAGAGGGGCTGGCGGATCTTATGCGCGATGACGGCGAGCCCCGTTTCGCGTTCATCTCGAAACTGGCACAGGCTGACCCAGCGCTCAAAGTTGAGGCAGCCGATGGCGCATCACCGTTCGAGCTGCGTTTCATCTTTTCTTATTTCGCGGATTACGGCGACCCGCTGATAGACCCCGAAGTGAAGTCCTATCCCGAGGGTCTGCTGCAGCGGCTTGGGGCGGCGGGGGTCAACGGCGTCTGGGTGCATACCGTACTGCGGACACTGGCTAAAGACCGGGCCTTTCCGGAGTTCGGCGAGGATTGTGAGAAACGCATGGAAGGACTGCGCACGCTGGTGGCGCGCGGCAAGAAGTACGGCGTGGATATTTATCTGTACATGAACGAACCCAGGACAATGCCGGCCGCGTTCTTCACCCGTGCCCCTGAGCGCGAGGCGATGCGCGGCGTTCCTTTCGGCGATAACATGCGGCTTTGCACGTCTCATCCCGAGGTGCGCCGCTGGATGTCTGACGCTCTGGCCTCGGTTTTCAAGCAAGTTCCGGGGTTAGGCGGCGTGTTTACCATCACGGCATCCGAGAATCCTACGAGCTGCGCGTCGCACGGCCAGTGGAAGGATTGTCCGCGCTGCAAGGATCGCACGGATGCGGAGATCATCGCCGAGGTCAATGCGGTGATTGCGGAGGGTGTACACCGCAGCAATAAAGACGCGAAAGTGCTGGCTTGGGATTGGGGTTGGCGCGGTCATGGCGACGCGAAGGAGATAATCGAGCTGTTGCCGAAGGACGTCTGGCTGATGTCGGTCAGCGAGTGGTCGCTGCCGATCGAGCGCGGCGGCGTGAAATCCAAAGTGGGCGAGTATTCCATCTCTTCGGTGGGTCCCGGTCCGCGGGCATCCCGCCATTGGAAGCTGGCCAAAGAGGCGGGGCTGAAGACGGCGGCCAAGGTGCAAGTGGGGGCGACTTGGGAATTATGTGTGATTCCTTACCTGCCGACCATGGATCTGGTGGCGGAGCACGCGCGCAATCTGGCTGCTTCAGGCGTCGACGGCGTGATGTTGAGCTGGAGCCTGGGGTGTTACCCGTCCCCGAATTTGGAAGTTTTCCAAGCGTTCAAGCGTGACACGAGCGAGATCGGACCGGTGCTGGACAGTGTGGCGCGGCGGCGTTACGGCGTTGATGCCGCGCCGACCGTGCGCGCGGCATGGACAGCCTTCTCGGACGGTTTCCGCGAGTATCCTTACCATATATCCACGGCATATGTGGGTCCGCAGCACATGGGCCCTGCTAATCCGCTGTATCTTAAACCGACCGGTTATGCCGCCACGATGGTCGGCATACCTTATGATAATTTGAAGGCATGGAGATCCATTTATCCTGAAGAGGTCTGGATCGGGCAGATGGAAAAGGTGCGATCCGGGTTCGCGCTCGGCTGCGGAATCTGGGAAAAACTGGTGAAGCAGACGGCGGGGACGGCTTATGGAGAAAACGCCAGTCGTGAACTGGGGTTGTTCCGCGCGGCGGAACTGCACTTCGCCGCATGTGTCAATCAGGCGCGTTTCGTGAGTGTCCGTGACCGAGTTGCGGCGGCGACCGAAAATGCGGACAAGAAAGCGTTGATGCTTGAGCTGCGCGAGATCGTGCGGGCGGAACTGGCTGTCGCCAAGCGGATGCTGCCGCTGGTCAATGCCGACTCCCGTATCGGGTACGAGTCATCCAACCACTATTTCTACATTCCGCAGGATCTGCTTGAGAAGGTCTTGTGCTGCCGGCACATTCTGGCCGAGACGGAAGATGCTGCGCGTTGAGAGGACAGCCGCAGTATTATGACAGCCCTGAGTAGGTGATGCGGTCTTTCTCGGCCTGCTCGAATTTGGAAGAGTCGATGAGCTGGCGCTTGCGGCGGCGTTCCGCGAGAATGCGCATGGGGTCATCGCCCAAGGCTTCGATCATTGATTCGCGCGTGCGGCGCGCAGGGTCGGCTACGCTGCCGTTCAACTCCGCATCTTGGCAGAAGGGGAAGATCAGTGCGCTTTCGGGACAGAGCCGGGCGCAGGCGGGGCAGCCGGTCTTGCAGTTGAGCGGACGGGCCACGCGCACGCGTTGGGCAGGGTCTTTTCCGGCCTTAGCGTACACGGAGAAGAGGCAGTAGTCGTGGCAGGTGCCGCAGCCTGTGCAGCGCGAACGGTCGATCACGGGGTACCAGGGCACGCCGTATTCACGTTTTAGGGCATCGCTGTCGTAGGGCAGCGGCACCCATGTGATGTTCGGTTTTTGCCAGTCGATTCCGGCGTGGGAGAGCAGGGCCTGCGCGGCGCGCGGGCGGGAGCAGCCCGCGACATAGGCACAGTCGTCCGCGAAGAGGGTATTTAGTGTGCCGCAGTCGGATTCCAGGGCCAGTCCGGCCAGATTGTCGACGCGCAAAAAGGTATCGGTGGATCTACCCGCGGCAGCGGCCAGCGTTGACTCTGCGGTTTCGAGCAGAATGTCATTGGGGCCCAAAGTTATCAAAATGGCTTTATTAGGCATAATTTCAGAAAAGGCTGTTAGGTTGTTAGGCTGTAAGGAAGAGAGGTTGTGAGGTTGTAAGGCTGAAACGAATAGGTAACAACACAAGCAAAAAACGCAGCTTTGTAGGTATGTGAGGCCTTCGGCCTCAACGGCTCGCGGGGACGCTCGCCCCCCAGCGCCATTCCTTTTCGCAGGTCTGGAGGGCGAGCGTCCCCGCGAGCCGCAGGTTCATGTCTTAGCGGATTTTGACCAGGATCACGAAGAGCAGTGGCGTCAGGAAAGACTGTAACAGGACGAAGCGCATGAGCACCTGCGCGTTGCTCCAGTGCATGTTGCTGCGGCAATGGTCGTGCAGCGGGAAGCGTACGCTATGAAGGATCTTGATCATGACGTGCTGGCGTTTGACATCCTCCTGAGATAGTTCGCGCGGGTTCCGCACGTCGAATCCGATGCGTTTGAAAATGCGCAGCATGACCAGCTTGAAGAGTCCTGTGCCGCCGTTGACCAGCACGACCGGAGAGACCACAAAGATCAGAAACGGGTTTCCGGCTGCCAGCACTGCTACCCCGACCAGCATACCCAGCAGGCGCGAACCGGCATCGCCCATGAGCACGCGGCTGGGCTCGGCGTTGTGCCAGAGGTATCCTGCCAGCGCGCCCGCCATGGTGGCCACCAGGATGGCCCAGCGCGCGCCTGCGGGGTTGTGGGGTATGAGCAGGTACTCGGCGATAGGCCGGTAACCGATCACGCCATAGAGGAGTCCTGCCAGAGCGAAAAGGGATAGCAGTGTCAGAGAGCCAGCCAGCCCGTCCACGCCGTCAGAGCAGTTTGTGGCATTCATGGTGAACCACAGCAGCGCGGCTGCCCCCGGGATGTACACCCACGGAGGCAGAACAAAAGCCTGCTTGAAGAAAGGCAGCCAGACTTGCGAGCCCAGGCCTTTGTAAAGAAAGGACGCTGCGGCCAGCGCGACCGCCAGGTCGAGCAACCCTTTCTTGAGTTCGCCCCATGGCAGGCTGCTGCGGTCGTCCAGATATCCGAAGAACATACTGAAATATAGGCAAGCCACCACTCCCAGATCCCAAACGCCCATGGGCACGATCAGTATTATAAGGGGCAGTACGAGCAGCGACACGATAAAGCCGGCACCGGTGGGTTTGCCCTTGGACTTGAGGCCGTTGTCGGCGGTCAGCTTTCTGCCGCGGTCGGTTGGGAGGAATTTCCAGAGGCGCGGTAAAAGGCTCCAGATGGTAAGGCCGCCCAACAGAGTGCCTGCAGCCAGCAGCATCATGTGGGAAGAGAGCAGGCGGAAAGGTCCCCATAACTCCGCCAGATAAGGTGCGATCCAATAGATCATGATATTAAATTCCCGTGCGTGGAGATGGTTGAGAGAAGGTGAGTGTGTGGGTGAGAGAAAGTGTGTGGGTATGTGGGCATGTGAGGATGTGCGTGTCGGGAATTGACAAAAACTATAGTAATGATATCAGAAGGAGGGCGAGCGGTTAAGGGGAATAATAAAAAAAGACACCGCACCTGAGTGCGGTGTCTCATGCATACTCAGCCGTTCGTCAAACTACTTCAGGACGGCAGCTTTGGCGGCTTTGGCCAGACGGAACTTTGCTACCGTCTTGGCGGGAATCTTGATCTGAGCGCCGGTGGCGGGATTGCGGCCCATGCGTGCGGGACGCTTGACCTTAATCAGTTTGCCAAGTCCGGGAAGCATTATGCCCTTAGGATCTTTAGCCCCGGCATATGCGATGGTCAGCAATGTTTCATACACGAGTCCAGCCTGCTTCTTGCTGATATCACCAGCCGCGGCAAGGGCGGCCATGATTTCACTTTTCGTCTTAGGCGTTGCCTTCTTAGCCATAAGTTTACTCCTTTTATTCGCAGGGATACCAACCCCACAACACAACACAAAATAACCCTTTTTCCTAAAGAATCAACACTAAAAGCAAAAAACCCCAATATTTTTTAATAAAATCGTTTTGACAAGCCGTAGATCTTCGTGGTTTGCGGGTTATAAAATCAATGGCGGGGGTGATAATGAGCGTGCGTAGCGGTGATCTGCTGCTGATTTACATGTGTGTAAATCTGGGTTGTCGCGATATCGGCGTGGCCCAGCATTTCTTGGATAGCTCTGATCTGCGCACCGTGCTCCAGGAGATGGCTGGCGAAGCAATGGCGCAATACGTGTGGTGAAAGCGAGGGGCGGATTTGTGCGGCGGCAGCGCGCTTTACCAGCATGGCGAAAACGCCTTGCCGTGTGAAAGGTGCGCCGCGTTGTGTGAGGAACAGGGCTGTCTGGGATGTATCGCCTTTGGCGAAACGCGGGCGGGCCAGCTCAAGATAACGCTTGGCGCAAGCTGACGCGGCATTGCCCAGCGGTATGACGCGCTGTTTGTCGCCTTTGCCGATGCAGCGGATTTCGTCTTTGTCGAGCAGCACGTCGCGAACACGCAAAGAGGTCAGTTCCGAAACGCGTAAGCCGCAGGCGTACAGAAGTTCAAGCATGGCCCGGTCACGCAGCGCGTGAGGGGTCTCGCCTGCGATAGAAGAGAGCAGGCGGTCGATCTCGCTTTCGGACAAGGTGCGTGGCAGTGTTTTGTCGCGCCGCAGAGAGGGGATCAGGGCTGTGACGTTCTCGCGCAAGAGACCCTCGCCGTGCAAGAACGCGAAAAGAGATTTAAGAGCCACCAAGCGGCGTGCCCGCGTGGCAGGTCTCAGTCCTTGTTGCCTTTGCTGGTCTAGGAAGGCTGTGATGTGGCTGCGGCTGACCTGGCTGAAGCTGCTGACCCCGCAGGCTTGTTCCAGAAAGGCTGTGAGCAGGCTAAGGTCGCGTTCGTAGGCGGCGCGGGTGTTGTCTGATAGTCCGCGCTCAAAGGACACGTTATCCAGGAACCTGATGATCCCGTCGCGCATGAGGGCCCTGCTTATTTGGTCGTGTTCTTAGGGATGGCCTTGATCGAGTTGGCGTCATAGCCGGTCTCGGCGATGGCGATCTCGATGTTCTTGTGTGCGATCTGCATGGAATCGTAGCGCACGAGTACGGTGCGCGTTGCGATATCGAAAGATGTTTTATCCTTGTCTAGACCGATCAACTGCGACAAGGCGGCATGGATTTTTTGAGCGTCAGCCTCGCTGGTCATGCCGGGCACGTTCACTGTCATCTCGCGCACGTCAGAGACCCGGCAACCCGACAAGAGAGTCACGCCGA
>JAQVQN010000162.1 GCA_028701555.1 Kiritimatiellia bacterium
CATGTCATGGGCATCCTGTTTGGCGTGGTGGCAGGCATCATGGTGTACATCAGTCTGGACGAGCTGCTGCCAACCAGCCGCGCCTACGGTAAAGGCCATGACAGCCTGCTGGGCCTCTTCGCCGGCATGGCGGTAATGGCCTTGAGCATGCTGCTGCTCGGGTAATAGTGTCAATCCCCCAAGGTGCCAGAGAGTGAACTCCTGACTTTTTTCGTGTGTTTACAGAAAAAAGCCAACAGACGCCTGAATCTTTGGTGCGGTGTCGTAAAATCGCACCCGCTTTGTAATTGACAGAAACTATATTATTTTTATAGTATCGAGCGCGTGAAGTACGAAGATGTCAGCAAGCTTGAACTCTGGGCGGGCGCGTTGCAGAACGTGTTCACCATGTCTGATCTTAAAATTCTGTTTGGCGATCAGACAGAGGCAGCGCTGTATAAAAAACTTGCGGTCTTTCTTAAGGACGGAGTGCTGATAAAAGTGATGCGGGGTGTTTATGCGACTCCCGGCGCCTCGCTTGACGCGATCAGCAACAGGATTAACCCCGACTCCTATGTTTCCACAGGAACTGTTTTGGCCCGTAGCATGGTGATAGGCACTGTGCCCACACGAAAAATTCAAGCTCTGAAGATTGGACGTTCACGATTATATGACTGTGCGCTTGGGACAGTGGAACATATTTCTCTCATTCCTGCTCTGTATTTCGGCTTCGAGGTGAAAGACGGGGTGAAATACGCCACTCCTGAAAAAGCTTTTCTGGATGCCTGCTACCTTTTCTCGAATGGCAAAGCGTTCCCCTTTGATTTGGATACCGACGTAAACTGCGAGCTTTTGAACTGGGAGCTGATTCAGAGCTATTTGTTGAACTATGACCGACGCTTTGTTGATTTTTTTAATCAGAGGTGGAGCTGATGTTTGCAAAACAACAAGAGCTGATGGTCAGGGTGATGAATCTGTTTGCGGAACATTTTGACAAACACGCGGTGCTTCGTGGCGGCATGGTTCTGTGCGTTCTCGGCTGCGATCGCTTAACCAACGACTTGGATTATATTTTCATTCCCTATACATCAAAAAGGGATATTGTTGCCGCTGTAATCAAAACACTCTCGGCAATCAAGGGAGCAAACATCGAGCATTCTTTAAATTCAAAATGCCTGCGTGTGATCCTGACGGTTGATGGCGTCTCCGTGCAGATTGAATCAAAAGTTGCAGTGCATGTGCCAACCCAGATCCTGTCTACAAAAGAACTTGCCGGCAAGTATGGCCTGCCGCCACGTTTAATTGCCGTTCTTGACTATCCTGCCGCACTTGCTCACAAAATGGCGGCATGGAATGAACGCAGACTGTTCAGAGATGCTTATGATATCTGGTTTTATTTAAAACTTGGCGTTAGACCTGACACTGAAATACTAAAAAGCCGCTTACGAAAAAGTTCTTACTCCAAGCTTGTGAGCCCGGCAGAGTATTTTATTGGCGACGAGGTTCAGGCTTTTTATGATTTTTTATTCGCTTATGCCTGCCGCTGGACAGACCGGCAAATCGTGGATTCGCTGGGAAACTATATTGAAAAAGATGCGTTAGCGGGAATTTCAATGAAGTTTCGCTCTGAGTTCATGAAACTGACAGATCAGGCAGGCGCACAAACCAGTGCTCCCAAAAAGTCCCTTTTCCTTAATGAACTTAGTGTGAGGCAAAAGAAACTCAATACCGATGGCAGTACTACTAAAAGTCGAACGCGGAACGTTTAAAGCGCGGGTTTTTCTGGCGCTGGTTTATGCCGTGCTTTCGCTCGGCGGCCTGACCATGGTATGGCCGTTCCTGGTGATGTTCGCCTCTTCCCTGACCGGCCCTTACGACTATCACCGTTTCTCGCCGGTGCTGCGCGCGTTGTGGGACCGCAATGACCGCTTCATGCGCTACGTGGCCTCCTGTTATCCGCGCTTCCCCGCCGATGTCTATCCCGAAGCCCCGGCACACTGGGGCAGTTGGCTGGTCGTCGCGCGCGACCGCGAAGGTTGCCGGGGGCTGGCTGCGGCCCAGCTCGCGGCGCTCGCCTGTCCCGACACGCGCGAACAGTGGCAGCGCATGGCCGCGGATTACGCGGAGTTCAACCGCGGATATGACATCAGCAACAGTGTCTGCGCCTTCGACGCGCGCGACGTGGCCGGTTTCGTGCGCCAAAGCTTTGAGGACAAGGCGCGGCAGGCAGACCCCGCCGCTTTCGCGCGCATGAGCCGGTCTGCACGGCAAGAGGCGGCGCTGGCGCAACTCAACCGTGAGTGGTTGATCCGCTACGACTCTTTTTTCGGCATTCGCATGATTGCCCAGCAACGCGCGCCGCTGCACCACGCGGGCTGGGACTATCCTGCGGATGACCCCAAGAGCGATCTTTATCAGAATTTCAAGCGCATGTACCGCGACCGTGCCGCAGGGCCGATGTCGCGCACTGTGCCTTTTGAGTCGCGGCCGCTTTGGCTGCGGCACCTAAAACGGCCAGACGTGCAGGAGCGGCTGGGTTTCACGCCCGACCACGCTTTCACGCCGGCGGATTACGCGCGTCTGGCGGGACACCCATGCCAGACCTTCGCGCATCTGCCTTTCCCGCTGCCTGCCGACGCGCCGGACTCTTTGCGCTGCGTGTGGGAAGACTTCGTGCGCCAAGCCTATCCGCGCCGGTTGCTGCGCCTCACACCGACTCGGGAACTGGAACGGGATTATCAGGCCTACGTCAGGGAGATATGCAAGAACCCTGCGGATTATGCCCGGCTAACCGGGCGAGAGCTGCCGGGAGGCTCGTTCGCGGCGCTGAGCCTGCCGGAGTACGAGAACAGCACCCTGTGGCGCAACTTCATCCCGCGTGCGCCGTATGCCAGCCTTAAACTGCTTAGCGCCGAGCAAGCCTGGCAGTGCTTTCTGCTCTCCCGCTACGTTTCGCTGGATGGGGTCAACAGCGCCTACGGTTGGAATCTTAAGCGTATCGAAGAGGCCCGTCTGCCGCTGCGCGAGGCCCTGGCCGTGACCTTCAGGCAACGCGGCTGGCGTGATTTCATGGCAAGCATGCTGGCAAATTACCGCATGGTCGGCGAGTACCTGTTCCTGCGTGGCCAGGCTTTCGGCAACACCCTGCTGCTGGTGGCCTTGGCCATAGTTGCCACGCTGACCGTCAACCCGCTGGCGGCCTACGCCCTGTCGCGTTTCGGTATGCGCGCGGCCGAGAAGATCCTGCTGTTCCTGCTGGCAACCATGGCTTTCCCCGCTGCGGTCACGGCCATACCGGGCTTTCTGCTGATCCGCGACCTGGGCCTGCTCAACACTTTTGCGGCGCTGGTGCTGCCGACGTTGGCCAACGGCATGTCGATCTTTATCCTCAAGGGCTTCTTCGACGGCCTGCCGCGCGAGCTGTATGAGGCCGCGGCCATTGACGGCGCCAAAGAGTGGCAGATCTTTCTGCGAATCACACTGCCCATGACCACGCCGATCCTGGCGGTCAACGCCCTGCACGCCTTTGTACACGCTTACAACAGTTGGGAGTGGGCGCTGCTGGTCTGCCAGCGCCCCAGCCGCTGGACCCTGGCGGTCTGGATGTATCAGATGAGCCAGCAGTTCGGCGACCAGCCATGGGCAGTCATGGCCGGCTTCGTGCTGGTCTCCATCCCAACTGCTTTGGTCTTCATCGCCTGCCAGAAGATCATCCTGCGCGGCATCGTCCTGCCCAGCATGAAATAGCCGCGGTCACCTGAGCATGATCACCAGTCCGCCGCGCGTGCTTTCGATCTTGATGGCGTTGATCGAGTAGAACTTTTCATCTGTTGCGTTATTCGGCCCGGCGGTGATGCGCAGCTCGATGGTGCCGTCGTCTTTGGGCACTATATCGGGAATGACCGCGACCTCTGATGTGTTCATCGTCGGGTTAAACGCTACTGACCCTTGGTTTTTACCTTCTAGCATGTACAAGGTCTCCCGGCTCGTGGAGGTACTCAGGCGGCAGGCGTAGAAGGTGAAGGTGTGCCGCCGGTTGCGTGGCATGTTGTTGAAGCGTACTACGCAGAATTCGTTGCTATAAGATGAGAAGGGATTGACATTGCCAAAGGCGTTGTTGGCGCCGGACGGCGCGAAGATCGCTGCCTCCCCCGAAGGCGTAGGCGTGCTGTCTTGATTATAGCTGTGCATGCGGGTGAGCACTTCGCAACTGGATGCCGTCTGATAGCCGTTGGTCAGCACCAACGGCAGGGAGTATCCCGCGCTGTAAAAGGCGTGATAGTTCCATCCCATGTATTTCGGGGTGCCCGCGCTGTTCTCGGCTGCGTCGATAATAATGACCTCTTTGTCCATCGGCTGCGGCTTTTGCGGCTCCGGCGGAGTCAGGCCGTCGGCCCAGTGCGTGCAGGCGATCCAGTCGCGCTCGCTCATGTCGGTCAACCCGGCGGCGATTGCGTCAGCATAGGAACCGGCCAGATCAACCGCGTTGGCACCGTAGATGGTGCGGTAGAGCGTCAGCGCGGCCAGCTCGGATCCAGCCTTGCCGGGCATGAAGAAGTCGGCGGCATAGAGGCGCGCGGGATCGAAGCCGCCCAGCCGGAACGCCTCGCCGACCGGCGCGGTGACCACGCTGCCAGCGCCCAGAGAGGACTCGATGTCAGAGACGGCTGTGGCGTAGTTCGCCGTGACCTCGTCCTGCATGGCATTAGGGTTGGCGTAATGACTGGTGTACACCGAGCTTCCGTAGGCGCGCGCAAAGGTCTGGAACAGCACAAGACGCGCGTCAACACCTTTGCCTGATGCGTGGTTGCGGATTTTCTGCGCCAGCGAGACGGCGTTGTTCAGGAATGTTGAGGTCGTGTAGATGGCCGAGGCCGCCTCGTCGCCGTGCGGCTGGATGATCACGTCATCCCATGTGTTGTCGCCTGTGAGCGTGACGTGGTTGACGTTGAAACCCGGATAGCTGTCCACCTGAATGATCTGGTGCGGCAGGGAACGGTTGTCGGCCAGGTCGCTGACCACGAACGGGCGGTCGTAACCGCCGAGTTCAGCCAGACCAGCCACCAGATTGGGGACATTTTCGATACTGGTGTACTGGTTGCCGAAGAACAGCAGGCGCTTGCCGGTGATCGGTTCCGGCTCCGGCAGCGGCAACCCCTTATCGTTGTAGGTGACCTTGAAGGCGTTTAAGAAAATATATGACGAGCCAGCAGGGCGGGTCATCCTTATGGTCATGGTTCCGTCTGCCGCTGGCAGCACGCCTGCGACAACCGCCACGCTCTGGTCATTGCCGGCCGCCTCAAGGGTGTTTGATAAAACATAGTAACCGGTTACCGTATATGTCGTCGCGCGTGCACTGGTAATGTTTTTGCGCGAGGCAAAGAAAGTGAAGGTGTAGGGCACAGCCGGATTCAAGAAATACAGTTTTATTTCAGCCGGATTGACGCTCCAGCAGGCATCGACTCCGGCAGGGGTGAATTCCGCCGCCTCACCGATAATGGGCACGACAGCCGAAACCGAGATGTAATTGCCGAATTTTGTGGTTACTTGAGCACGGATGCCGGAGGCGACGCTGTTTGTGTCGTTCAGCACTATGTCGCTGAAATCATTCACCGGCAGCAGGTTCCAGCCTGCAGAGGTTGAACTGCCAGCCGCATCTACATAAAGAACCTCCGGCAACGGCTCGGTATAGACGATTTTCATGGCGGTCAGATAGTAGAAAGATGAGGTGTTGTTCGGGCTGCGCTCGAACCTTAGCGTGATAGTTCCGTCCGGACGCGGATAGATGCCGCTGACTGTAGCCACGTTGGAATTGTTGCCGGCGGCGTTAAGGTCGGCATACCCTTCATTGCTTCCGGTCACGGTATG
Source organism: Kiritimatiellia bacterium (assembly GCA_028701555.1). Taxonomy (GTDB): domain Bacteria; phylum Verrucomicrobiota; class Kiritimatiellia; order RFP12; family UBA1067; genus JAQVQN01. The sequence continues at coordinate 5,848 of JAQVQN010000162.1, forward strand.
CCGTGTCTCGCGGTTGTCAGACACGCTGGTTCGCGACCCGAAGAAGGTAAACGCATAAGCCAGGTTGGTATTCAGCGAACTTAGCGTTATCTGTGCGTATTCACTACCCGTGCCGTATCCGGCGTTATTGCCGGCAGGCGAGAACTCGGCC
>JAQVQN010000163.1 GCA_028701555.1 Kiritimatiellia bacterium
GATTTGTCCGACGCATCCGGAACAAACAGCAATCTCATAGCCACCGCTAGAGGGGTTTGGCCATCATTCCGTCGGCCGCTGGCGCTTGTGCCGGGCTGGGAAGATATGGACATGTCCTTGCGCGGTGTGCGGCAGAATGAAGGTTCGGTTTTCATCGGCGGCGGGCAGGGGGTTTACCTCAAGGCGCCTGAGCTTGGCGCCCGTCTCGATGCGTGCGGCGCATTCACAGTCGAAGGCTGGTGGCGTATGGCTGGTGATATTGCAGGGGCGCAGAGCTGGTTCCTTTTCGGGGCTTCTGGCTGGGCGCTTGAGGTGCAGGAGGACAGCGGTGTGTTGCGTCTGTGTTTGTGCACTGATGGCGGCTCGGAAGAAGCTGCCAAACGCAGTGTGATCGCCGCTGCAGAGGTCGCAAAAGATTACGCATGGAAACATGTGGCTCTTTCGCGCAAGGTCACCGGCGATCAAGCCGTTTGGAACCTTTATGTCGGAGGTGTCGGATGCGGGATTGCGACGACTGACTTCAGTCGGATCCAGGCTGGCGCGAAGTCTGATTTCTACATCGGCGGCAATCCCGACGCGGAGGCGTGTTTTCATGGCCAACTGGATCTCTGGCGTGTCAGCGACGTTGCATTGAGTCCTGCGGATTTCTTGCCCAGACATGCTCCGCAGACTTTGGCGTACTGGCCGCTTGACCGTTCGGAGCAAGGCGGCACTGATTTCAGGGACAGAAGCGGCAGCGGGAGGCATCTGTCAACCGGACGGGACGGGGGTGTCTCCGGAGCTGAATCTCAGGCGCTCGATAGTTTGCCCGGAGCAGCCAGCCTCAAAACCGCAAGCTTGAAAAATGCTGGCAGTTTGCGGTTTGACGGCAGCCTAGGGCAGCGCAGTCTTTTGAAGGCTCCCGGTTTGGGCGTGAGTTGTGAACTCACAAAAAGCTTCACTGTAGAAGGCTGGTTCAAAAAAGACGGTGATCCCGCTGACCGTTTTTGGATATTGGCCGGTGCAAGGGATTCGGCTAACGGCTGGCTATTGGGTTTGCGCGAAGACAGCGGGCGCACCCGTTTTTATCTGTTTGTCAGTGATGTGGTTAAGGGCGGAAGGCTTCAGTTTGAGCGTTTCTTTTCTAATGCGGATGTCACAGCTGACAGCGCATGGCATCATGTGGCCTTGGTCTACGATCACACGGCTGCTGGTAAAGGGGTTTGGCAGCTATTTCTCGACGGGGTTTGGCAAAGCTCGGTAGTCAATCCCGGAGCGCCTGACAGGGCTCACGGTTTCCCCGACCTGACTATAGGCGGGAGGGATTCGTTCTCAAATTCTTTTGTGGGATGGTTGGATGCTTGGCGTGTGACTGACGGCCCGCTGGCTGCGGAACAGTTGCTGTGCGCTCTGCCTGATGCGCAACCCCGTACGCCAAGCTTGTTTTTCGACGACTCCCGGAATGTTGGGCTCGGCGTGAAGGTGGAGAATCTGGAACCATGCCGCCAGCCATTTTTTATGGTTAATCGTGACGGCCACTGGTCGGGGTTAGCGGTAACTGAAACCGTATGCGGCGACAGCAAGTTGCGGCAGTTGGTGTCGGCGGTCAGCCTGGACAAAGGACGTTCTTGGTCGTCTACTGCGGCTGTTGAGACCGGCAATATACTGGATGACAACTGGGTCAGCGGACTGGTGACCCCTTTTGGCCGCGTGTACGCTTTTTACGCATATTGCGGCGACGGTGTGCAACCGCTGGATGACAAGGATGCGGCCAATGATTCTTCAGTGCCAGGATCCATGTTCTATAAGTACTCTGACGATAACGGGATGAGCTGGTCCCGGGAGCGGTATAGGGTGCCCCTGAGGGTCACGCAGGTTGATCGCTCAAACCCATGGAATGGCGAGCATGTGCTCTTCCGGTGCGCTGGTAAACCGGTGTTGTTCGATCAAGATGCCATCTTTGCGGTCACCAAAAGCACCGGCAGTGCCGGAGCGGATGGCGAGGGATGGGCTGTCGCATCAGATAATATTTTGACTGAGCGCAATCCCGGATTGGTGCGGTTCAGGTTGTTGCCTGAGGGAGAAGTGGGCATCCGCCGACCGGATTCAGACGGAAGGCAGTCGGAGCACCAGCTCACGGTTCTTTCCGGCGGTACGCTTATGTGCGTTTACAACGAAGGTGGCTATGTGGCGCAGAGCTTCAGCCGGGATTCCGGCAAAAGCTGGTCCAGGCCTGAGCCGTCGGTCTTCGGTACGAGACGGCGCCGAATCAAGTCTGGTGGCATGGCCCCGAGGGTTTTTAGAACCAGTGACGGACAACATCTGCTGTGTTTCAGCAACAGTGGCGAGGTGCATGGAGGCACGGATGCCGGGGTGGCCGCTGTTTTTGTGTGTGGGGGCGTAGAAGGCGATGACGGTGCGCTCTTGTGGACAGAACCAGAACTGCTGCTGTATGCGTCGGCGACTGCAAACGATTTTGTTGTGGCGGACATGATTGAACAGGAAGGTCGCTTATGGTTCGCTGCTGTTAGTGACGGCAAGGTTTCGTTGACTGAAATGCGCCCGGAACTATTGGCTGGCATAATGGGTGGCGTGTCCGGCGCCGCTGTTTGCCGAAGCGGTTTGTTGTCAGAGGCGCTTTTAACTAACGCTGCGCCCAGTCAAATAGAGGTTCCCGACGGCTTCGGAGGGGCTGAAGGCGGCGGGTTCAGCATCGAAATGCGGCTGTTTTTGGAACAGCTTGACTATGGCACGGTACTGTTCAGCAATTTCGACGGCAGGCGCGGTGTTAAGGTGGAGGCACTAAAGAAAGCCGGGGGGGTGACGCTCCGCATAACTCTTTTTGATGGCGACCTTTCAGCCGCTTGGCAGACGGCCGGCAATGTGATTAAGCTGTCTGAATCACATCATGTCGTGTTCATTTGCGACTTTGCCGCCGGGCTGGTAGCTGCGGTTGTGGACGGTTGTTTCGGCGAAGGGGAAACACAAGGCGGACGTGGCTGGGTGCGCTTGCCTGCGGACTTCGGCCCGGTTGTTTCTTCTCGGCACGTGGCTCGGGTCTCAGGCGGTGTCAAGCTGACGCGTTTGTTCAACCGCGCCTTGAGAACTTTCGAGGCGGCAGGCAACTTTCATGGCTCAAAGGAACGGTAGGTTGTTGTATGGCTCTTTGTGAGACAGCGCTGCCGCCCGTTTATGAAAAAGAACTGCGGCGTCTGGTCAAATTGGTGCCGGCGGATGATCTGGCGGCTTTTGCCGCCACAGATCAGATCTTCAAGGCTGGCGGTTTCCGTTCCGGCAATACTGCGGTTCTGAGGACCCGCATACAGCAGATTGTTTGCGGTGCGGCGGATGTGTCTGACACCCTTAGGCGATTGCTCGCCCGCCGATCAAGGGCGCATACTCTGACCGGACTGATGTCGCCTGATGCGATCGCGGATAACCGACACGCTCTGTCTGCGCTGCTGGGCGGCGAAGTCCTGATGATTGCCTTGTTGCTGGATCATCGCCGCGAGGTTCGAGACAAGGCTGAGAATTGGCTTAAAACTCCGGCACCTTTCATGGATATGACGCCTGCCGAAGCGCATGACCGCCTGAAGAACAGCTTTGCCGATTTCATTGAACTGGCTGGCATGGTGCCGGAGTCCGGCGGCCTGCCGATAACCCGCGAGGCTTGGCAGCACCAGAAGGAGAAACTAGAAGGACGCGTGCGGGATTTGTCGGCTGAAAACCGCAGGCTCAAAGGTGTGGACGACCGCTTGTCGCGTGTTGTAAAAGAGCTTAAAGAGAGCAGCGAAAACCTTAAGTCATGCAATAGCAAAGCGGCGGTTCTGGAAAAAGAGCTGAGCCAGGCCAAAACCAAGGCGGCTGAAACAACTGCTGAGCTGCAGCGCGAAAAATCGGCGCGTGACGAGCGTTTAAAGGCTGCACTAGACGTGGCTCTGGCGCAGGAGTTTCATGGCTGGCTGGCGCAGGCGCGGACGGTCGAGGCGGCGGCTTTTGATGATAAAACGCATGGTGACCTTTTGGATCGTGCTGAGGCGGCTTTGAAAAAACAGGCGGCCGCTGACCGTCACAGCGGCAACCTCGCCAAGCTGATTGAACGCGTCGAAACGCTGGAGTCTGCGCGTAAACGGGTATTGGCGGCTTTGCGCAACGCTTTGCGTCCGACACCAGAGCTTAAGGCGCTAGAGTCTGAGATCGGCAGGGAACTAGAGCGTCTGAACACGTTGATTACTCCGGATGCTGCCGCCACGCCCTTGGAGCAGTCGCTTGTGACACGCATTAACTCTGCCGACGATAACGAGCTGCCCAATTTGCGCGAGGTGCCGGAACTGTTGCGCGCGCTGGCTATGATCGACGAGGCCGCCTTCGTCCGCCTTAAGCAAGCTTTCAAAAAACGTCTGGCTACGGTTGAGGCATTGGGAGTTCCGCCAGATAAAGGGTCGGAAGCCCGTGATGGCAAATCATCACTTCTCGGACGGGCTCTGGCGGGCAGCGCGCCAGCGATATTGATGATTGACGGGCACAACATGCTTTTCGGTTTACCGGCGCGATACTCGCCGGCGCGCGGCAAGGCTCTCAACGATGCGGCCAAACGCGAGCGTTTGGTTGCCGACATCGTGCGAGTCACAGCACCGAATCCGGCGGTGCGGGCATGGATTGTTTTTGACGGCCCGACGCGCAGCGACACCCAGGCCGCACCGAATGTTCGCGTGACCTATTCCGGCGGCAAGGGCGAGCACCGCGCGGATGGCGTCATAATCGACAACTTGAAATTCTTCAAATCTTCTGACCCGGGAATGCGTGTGTTTCTGGTCAGCAACGACAAAGAGTTGTGTGAAGCGTCGCAACGTTTGGGTGCCTGCAATGTGGAAGTGCTGGATTTCGGTGCATTTCTTTGAAGGGTTGAAAACATGCGGAATTTTTTGATAACGGATCCCGGCGGGATAACCAAGACTGAGACTTTTTTGGACGGTGCTTGCCGGGTCGTGTCGCGTTCCGGACTGCATCCGGCCGAGGCTGTGCTGCTTGAAAACATCCCCCGGATGCCTTCCGGGGTTGTCAAGGTGCTGGTGGCAGGCAACCGGACAGGAGCGGTGGCCATGGCGCTGGCCGAGCGTTTCCCGGCGGTATCGCTGGTTTGTCACATTTTTGACATTCACCATGCGCGGGCGGTCGGACGCAACCTTGCGGCCAACGGGTTTGAATTCGGTTTCGTTGCCGATCCGTTCGTTACTGCGCCGATCGATTTGGTTAATGTTACTACTCAAAAGGAATCTCGCTTCTTGTTGGCATGCACTTCCGACATTCCGCCTAGCGGTTACGACGCAGCGCTTTTCATGGCTTCTGCAAAGTCTGTGCCCAACGAATTGATTCTCGACCAATTGCACGACATACAGCGCAATCTCATAGAGAACGGTTTTTGTCTGATCGCATGTGAAGGCGATAGCGGCTTCATGTTCAAGCACATCAAGGCACTTTTCGGCAACATAACGGTGTTGTCTGATAAAAAAGGGGTGTTTTGCGTGACCGTGCGCAAGCGCAAGCCTATCAAGCGTGTACGGGATTTCAGCGCGGAATTTGAGGTTTCGCTGCCAGGCGGGTCACCTGTTAAAATGGTTTCCTTGCCAGGGGTGTTCTGCCACCGGAGGCCTGACGCAGGGGGGTTGGCGCTGGCCGAGATAGGCGCGCTTGAAATGCGTCCGGGGCTGCGGGTTTTGGACATCGGCTGCGGCTGCGGGCTTGTCGGCTGTCTGTTGGCGTCCAGCCAGCCGGATGCACGGGTCACTTTCCTTGATTCGCACGCACGCGCGCTGGCGGCGACCCGCCGCAACATAGCGGCTCTGGGGCTGCAAAAAGCAGAGATGTTTTTGTCTGACACGGGGTTAAGCCGTAGCGGATATCATTTGGCGCTGGGCAACGCGCCGTATTTTTCGGATTTCCGCATCGCGCGCCTGTTTGCCGAGACCGCGCGGTCGGCCCTGCTGCCGCACGGGGTGTGCATGATG
>JAQVQN010000164.1 GCA_028701555.1 Kiritimatiellia bacterium
GGCAAGGCAACCGTCAGCCCGCCGCCCTATGAACGGCACGGCGTGACGCGCGTGGATATCTTGAAGGAAGATTGAACCTGTTGCAAATTCACAGACTTGGGTTGCGGGCTACTCTGGCATTATTGTATTATAGACACATATCCCAACGCTTAGAAGGAATCACCAATGCCCAAAGTTCTGCTCATCGGCGCCGGCGGCGTCGGCGCTGTTGTCGCTCACAAGTGTGCTCAGCTACCCGAAGTTTTCTCGGAGATAGTTTTGGCGTCACGCACCAAAAGCAAATGTGACGCCATCGCTGCACAGCTACCGCGTCCATGCGTCACCGAACAAGTCGATGCCGACAACGTTCCGCAGACTGTGGCCATGCTCCGCAAGCACAAACCAGACCTGGTTATCAACGTGGCCTTGCCGTATCAGGATCTGCATATCATGGACGCCTGCCTGGAAGCGGGAGTCAACTATCTGGACACCGCCAACTACGAGCCGCCGGATCATGCCAAGTTCGAATACAAGTGGCAATGGGCTTACCACGACCGCTTTAAGCAGGCCGGGCTGATGGCTCTCCTCGGCTCAGGTTTCGACCCTGGTGTCACCAGCGTGTTCTGCACCTACGGTCGCAAACATTTTATACCCGAGCTAACAGAGATTGATATCATCGACTGCAACGCGGGCAGCCACGGACAACCCTTCGCCACAAACTTCAACCCGGAAATCAACATCCGTGAAGTCACGTCTCAAGGGCGTTTCTGGCACGACGGCAAATGGGCTGAAACCCCTCCTCTTTCCGTCAAATCCCCCTTCACTATGCCGGAAGATCTCGGCACACTTAACATCTACTTGATGTACCACGAGGAACTGGAGTCGCTGGCCAAGCACATTCCCGAACTTAAACGCGCCCGCTTCTGGATGAGCTTCTCAGATAATTACCTCAAGCACTTGGAAGTGCTCGGCAATGTCGGCATGACCCGCATCGACCCTGTCAGGTTCAACGGCGTAGACATCATTCCTCTCAAGTTCCTCAAAGTTCTACTGCCGGATCCGGCGTCGCTGGGCCCTCTAACCAAAGGAAAAACCTGCATCGGCTGCCAGCTTAAAGGTAAGGACGCTGCCGGAAAAGACTCCGCAGTTTTTATCTTTAATATCTGTGACCACGAGGCGTGCTTCGCCGAGGTGCGCTCGCAAGCCATCTCGTACACCACTGGCGTGCCAGCCATGATCGGCGCCAAAATGATGCTGACCGGCAAATGGTCAGGAAAAGGCGTCTTCAACATGGAGCAGTTCGACCCCGACCCCTTCATGGAAGATCTCAACCTTTACGGACTGCCATGGAGAATCCTAAATCAACCAGTCTTTCAGACCCCCAATCTGTAGCATAAGAAGTCTTACCCACCTTTCAATCATTCCAACATCACATCATTCATGCGGCGTTCATTCACGCCAGAGGTTATGTCAATGTGTTTACTGAAAAGCAAGCATTCTTGGATGGCGGCTCCGCTACTTTGGCTCGTCGGCGTTGCAACGCTTATGATAGTCTGGGCCTGCTCCACGCCGGAATGGATCGAACTGCATTTCGACCAGAAGAATTGCTCGCCGGTGGAAATCGCCACCGTAGCCCTGTTTTTCTTCCAGATGGGATTCCTGTGGTTCATGCCGCCTTTCCGTCCCGGCCTTAGAAGGTTCTTTTGGAGCACGACATTCTCCCTGATCTCCTTCTTCGCCATTTGCCGCGAACTGGACTGGCACAAGCTGCTCATCACTGCTTCAAAATTGCCAGGCGCCACACGCGGCACACCATTCAAGATGCGTTTCCTAACAAACTCAGCTAACCCGCTCTCCGACCGCCTGATCGTATTGGCCTGCTTCGTTTTAGTTATCGGCATCTGCGCAGGAACACTGCTTTATTGGCTGCCACGTTTGGTCAAAGGCCTATTCCGCTTGCACCCGGTTTGCTGGTCCATCGCTTTTATCGGCGGCACTGTCATTTTGGTGCAACTCTTCGATCGTGCGCCGGCGGTGTTGCGTAAAAAACTCGGCATACATCTTTCAGACACGACAGGATCGCTGTTCACTGCACTCGAAGAGGGCCAAGAAATGCTTTTGCCGCTCTTTGCCGTGCTTGCCATCATGCAGGCTCATTTCATCTACAACAATAACGCATCCGATACAGCCGCTATCGACTGCCACCGCGAACTTTAGCAACTATACCCCTTCACCACACCATCCAATTTGTCTAGCGGTCTCGACCCGCAAAAGGCATGTGACCTGCGGAAAGCCCATGAGAATACTGCTGATAGAAGATGACGATAAGATCCAGTCGTTTGTGAGCAAAGGTTTTTTGCATGAACGCTATACTGTGGACATTGCCTCGTCAGGCAACGAGGGGCTTGAGCTATGGCACAAGCATCGCTATGACGCAGTCGTGCTTGACATAATGTTGCCGGGCATAAACGGCATCAACCTCCTAAAGCAAATGCGTAAGTCAGGCGACGCCACGCCGGTGCTGATACTCAGCGCTAAAGCCACCGTAGACGACCGCGTGGTCGGACTTGATTCGGGTGCCGACGATTATCTGATCAAACCTTTTTCATTTTCCGAGCTGTCCGCGCGCATACATGCCATCACACGGCGGCGCACCCCAACCCAGCAAAAGGGCAAGAACGCCACAAACCTTTGCGTCTGCGACGTAAAAATCGATCTCCTGCGGCGAACCGTTTTCCGAGGTGAAAATAAAATCGAGTTGCAACCGCGCGAATTCGCGCTGCTCGAACTTATGATGCGCAACCCGAACCGTCCTCTCACAAAGACGCTGATCCTCGAACGCATATGGGATTACAATTTCGACCCTCAGACAAACATAGTCGACGTTCTGGTATGCCGTTTACGCAATAAGCTCGATGCCGATTACGATAACAAACTGATTCAAACCATGCGTGGAGTCGGCTATGTCTTCAGGGCGCATGAATAAAAAATTCCGTTCTTTCGCCTTTTACCTCGGCATTGGTTATCTCACGGTGTACGTCGTCTGCACAGGCTTGCTATATGTATTCAGCAGCCGGGTCATAACAAAAACCACCAGAAAATTCGACCGCCAGGATGTGCGCGCTGAAAGCGAAGAGCTTGTTGAGCTGATTAACCAGAATCCCGAAGGCAACTGGCTGGCGGAACAGGTCACCACCGGGCGTTATCCTCCTTCAACCATTTTCATCGTGCGCGTGATCAGCCGTGCCGGCCATGTCGAGTACACCATCACTTGGCCGCAAAAGATCGACCTGCCGGAATGGAAGCATTACGAGGCAAATATTGAGTCCAACCCTGACACCAACGGGTTGAGCGAATATTACATAAGACCCCTCCAGCGGCACATTCAGATCAAAACCACGCGTCTGAATGACGGGCGCCTGCTGCAGGTCGGTAAAGGCTCGTTCCTTGAGGTCGATCAAAAAAAGATGATGGGGCGTATGTTACTGGTCTTTGTGGCTCTATCAACTATCTTCTCAGCCATCTCCAGCGTTTTTATGATGGCCGTCACACTGCGCCCGATCCGCCGCATCACGGCTTCAATGTCACGCATCATAGAGTCCGGAGCCTTTGAGGAGGGTGCGCAGTCCGTACCCAGCATGATCACGGAGATCAACACGCTCGGCAACCTTTTCGCGGTCATGACCAGAAAATACTCCAATCTGATCCAAGCCATGCGCCAAACAATGGACAATGTGGCGCATGACTTCAGAACCCCTCTGACCCGCATCCGCGGCGCGGCTGAAATGGCGATCCATAACCGCCGATTGCCTGAAGGTGTAGCCGAAGCGCTTGCAGACATAATCGAGGACTGTGACCGTGCCAAACTTCAGCTCCAGAACATTATGGACACGCGAGAGATGGAATCAGGCTTTGTAAAAATCAATCCACAGCGTTTTAACCTGCGCCATCTGATCACGGAAATAGTGGAAATGTATTCCCTGGTGGCTGAAGACAAGCACATCGCGCTCGTAATTGACCATCCTGAAGAGGAAATCACCATCGAGGGTGACCGTCAGCGGCTCGCGCGCGTATTCGCCAACATAATCGACAATGCCTTAAAGTACACCGGCAAGCACGGTGAGGTGCGTGTGGTCTTCGAAGTCAGCCCCGTTGCTGTGATGACCTGTATAATCGACAACGGCATAGGTATCCCTGACTCCGAAAAAGAACTTATCTGGCAACGGCTGTTCCGCGGCAATCAGGCTCGCGAATCGGAAAAAGGGCTGGGGCTGGGACTAAACATCGTGCAGGTGATCGTCGCTGCGCACAAAGGCACTGTCACCGTCGAAAGTGCCACCGGCGAAGGTTCACGCTTTTGCGTCTTGCTGCCCAAACAATTCCAGCCGATAACTTGATGGCCGAGCATTGAACGGCCTCATTTAGCTTTAATCGGCTTTACCTGTTCCGCGTCTGCCACGGCCTGCGCCTTGTTTTCAAAAACGCTCCAGCCGCCGCCCAGTGACTTGTAAACGCGAATCAGGCTGGTTGCAATCTGCCCCTCGCTGAGCGCAAGCGTCTCTTCAAAAGCCAGCAGGGAGCGCTGCGCGTCCAGCACGGTGTTGAAATCCACCAGACCGTTTTTGTACTGCTCTTCCGCCAGCTCGACCTCATTGCGTGCCCCGTCAGCGGCATCATCAAGTGCCTGCTTGCGTTCGTATTCACGACCGTAGGCAGCCAAGGCATCACGCAGTTCAGCCACCGCTTCCAGAACAGACTGCTCATACGCAGCCAGTGCCTGCTCCTGCAGGGCGCTTTGCGCCTCGATTTTGGCACGTATCGAACCAGCGCGGAAAATCGGCCACACGACTTGCGGGGTGATTCCGAAAAAGCGACTGTTGTATTCAAAGAAATTACCTTCGTCCAACGACTCCAGCCCAACCGATCCCGCCAACCGAAATGTCGGATAAAGATCTGCCCGAACTTCCCCAATACGGGCGGTCTGCGCAGCCAAACTCCGCTCGGCAGCCCTTATATCAGGACGCCTGCGCAAAAACTCGGCCGGTATTCCCACCAACATGCGCGGCGCGGCAGATGGTATTGGCGCGTCTGCCGTCAACCCCTCAGGTATTCCGCCTGGCATTACGCCGGTCAAAACCGCCAGCGCGTTCAGTGCCGTCTCCTCATCACGCTTCAGGATCGGCATCGTAGAACGTGTGCGTTCCAAATTATAGCGCGCCTGCTCTACCGCAAGTTCATTACCCAGGCCGCTGTCAAAATGCGATTTTACCAGCTCCAGTGTCTGTGTCTGCAGTTCCAGATTGTCATGTGCCACTTTTAAGCAACGGCGGATTGTCTGCAAATCCACGTATACGCGAGCGGTCTCTGCCGCCAAGCTGACCCAGGCATGCTCCAGCGTTGCGCACTCGGCATCGAATGACGCCTGCGCCGCCTCAACCGCCCGCCGCCTGCGTCCGAAAAAGTCTATTTCCCACACAGCATCAAAGCCGACACGGTAATGATCGCCCTGACCCGGTGTGCCCGCGTTGTCACTGTTACGGTAACGGGTATAGGCACCTGCAGCGTCAACCTCAGGCAACAAACCAGCTCGGCTAACACCTAGCCGAGCACGCGCCTCGCGGACTCGGGCGAGCGCCGCCCGCATGGTTCGGTTTTCTGACAAGACACGTTCCACAAGCGCGGTCAGCCGCTGGTCACCAAAAACGCCCCACCACGCCGCTGCCTCTTGCGGTGTCAAATCGACTCCGTCGGCAAAAGTATGCGGTAATGTGGCTTGCGGCAAGGCTGTATCCGGTGCCTGGTAATCCGGGCCAACCGCTCTGCAGCCTGCCAGCAGGCAGAGCAGCAAAACCACGGATGCTCCTTTAGCAAACCATCCGCCCTTTCTCTTACGCAAAGCCGCGCCTTTCTCTCGGATAGTCTGGAACAGCGCGAAAAGCCCCGGCACCAGCACAATCCCCAAGAATGTCGCCGCCAACATTCCGGACATGGTCGTCACGCC
>JAQVQN010000165.1 GCA_028701555.1 Kiritimatiellia bacterium
GCATCCACTGGTTCTGGGTTGTTTCAAAGACCGCGATATAAAAGTCCTTGCTGACACTGATGGCTGATCCCGAGGCGGGTGTGACACTGCCGGCTCTGACACGGCGCAGGACCATCTTCTGGTCTTTATAGGCGCTGTTGTTGGTGACGCCGGTCCAGATCAGAGATTCTATGCCAGCGACGAAGTTGGTTTCGACCGCGCCGTAGGTTCCGGCATGCAGGTCATCCTCGTAAACATACTCGATCTGTCCGGCGGCGCCGGGTGACTGGGTCAGGTCGATGATCATATAGACCGCTGGCGCTGTCGGCGTGATTGACACTTTGAACTGCGTCATGATCTCGCTGTTTGTATAAGCGGTCTTGGTGGGGTCGAACACTATGCGGCGCGCGCCTTCCGAAACGTTGTAGAGGTGCCCCGAGAAGGCGTTGGCGGGAATGTCCAGCGGCAGTTCGCCGTTAAAAGCCTGTATTTGGATGTCATAGGCGGTGTCGGGGTCGGCGCTCAGAACGTAGTCGATATCCACCAGTCTGCTCCATGGCCAGCGTTGGCGTACTGTGGCCTGAGAGACCGAAGGTTCGACCGCCATGGCGTTAAGACAAACGATGCCGCACAGGCAACTTAAAACCGTTTTCAGTGTTACTTTATTCATTCTCATTTCCTTTTGCGAGTTGATTATAGTGTTTCGTTAAGTTCATTCTCAGCGCAGGCTGACAATCGTGCCGCCTGGCAGATAGATCAGTGTGGCGTCCCATCCATCTTCTTCCAGGACTTCAGGGAAGGTGAGAGCCAGATTGAAGGTACCGAAGCCCCAGCCGCTGTTTTTCAGTTTCCAGCCGAAATAGCCTGCGGCGTCGGAGAGCGTGTTGGTCTGGGTGCTGCCGCCGACCTTAGCGATCACGATCTGGCTGTCCACGGCGCCGTAAGTCGCCGGATCCCATTCAGCGTCGTACGGGATCACCGCATTATCCGAGACTTTAGACCATTTGCGGTTGTCTGGCCCCGGATTTATGGTGGCGCTGCCGAATGAACCTTTGAGCATCGCCAGAGTCGCGGTTTTTGTTTCGATAACCGTTGATGTCCCATCACGGAACGAAAGTGTCAGTGAATAGACGTCTTCGGTTTGTGGCACAGCAGAGTCAAACGTGCGCCACAGGTACCCGGATGTGTCCGGGGAGAAGTTCGTGTTGAAGGAGCTGTTCATGCCGCTAATGGACAGTTCGGCTGTTGCCGCACCTGCCGGCCATTCCCAGTTGATGGGCACCTCGTTGGTGTAGACCACTGACCAGTGTCGGTTAAGGTGGGGGGCGAAGAAGATTTTGGCCGGTTCCGAAAAGGCTCCGGTGCCTCCCGCTCCCGTCAGGGTTGCCGCTGCCAGCAAAGCCCCGGCTGCGCTTTTTTTTGTCATTTCTGTTTTCTCCTTTACGGGCCAACCTCTGTTTGACCCGGTTGTGTTGACGCGAGCCTGCGGGCGCGCCCACGCTTTCTTAGTGAAAGGTATGCGCTGGGAATCAGCATACATTTTTGCGATCCTTTGACTCTTGAGCCAGGCTTCCTCGGGCAAATAACGTTCCGCCCACAACTCAGATATCATGGCGGCGTTTCTCAAAGCCTGCGCGGGTGAACGCGATATTTCCGTGACGTTGACATCCGCGAGCAAGCTTTCGGCCTCAGGCCAGTCCGCCGCGATTTTGACGGCGTGTTTGCCGCGTTTGGCCCGCACCCCCTCGCCGGTGCGGCAGATGTCCACCGGTTCGCCGCAGGCTTCAACCACCTGCACTTCACCCTTGAAAACAAAGGCTACAGAGCCATTCTCGTCCACCGAGGCACCGAAGACCGTGCCTATGTCCCACATCTCAAGGTCTGGGGTGTGCAGCGTAAAGCCGCTGGCAGGCTTAGGCACCTCGGCGACCAAGCGTCCTGAGTTAAGACGCGTTTCCATCGGGCTTATGATTTTCATTTCCAGCGGGCCCAGCAGAGTCATCTCAACTCCAGAATTGAGGCGCAGGGTGACTTGGCCTTGGCGCAGGCGCAAGGTTCCCGGCATACTGTCGGGCAATTCAAGGTCGCGCACGTCAATTTGCCTGATGACTTGAGCCGGCGCACCCGCAGCCACTGACACAGGCTCCAGTGTAAGGTCAGTTAGAGAAGCCAGCCATAATGCTGCTACGGTGCCTGTTACAAACAGAGCCGCTGCGGTTGCGGCACCATGCTCACGGCAAAAATTTATAAAACGCGCTGCGGGAGCGCGAAGGCATGGCTGGCAAGGAGGTTGCCGCAACATTTGATGACGGCAGTTACTGGAAACAAACGCTTCAGGGCAGTCAGAAATTGCTGTAAGTGCGGCATGTACGTCGCATTGGGCGATATAGTCTTCCAGCAGTTCCGGATGTTGGCGCATCAAAAGCCGAAAACTTGTCAATTGCCCTTTATCAGCCTTGTCATCCAAGACCGCGCAGACCAAGTTGTCAAATCCCGCAGGAGGTAGCTTCATGAAGCCTCCTTTGCGAGTGTGGCTTTGACGCATTCCGCCAATACTTTGCGGATGCGGTAAAGCAGCGAGACCACGGCAGATTGAGAGCAGGCGAATCTTTCAGATAGCTGCTGTATTGAAAGCCGCTCGAAATATTTGGTGGTTATCAGAGCCTGTTGGTCAGAAGCGAGTTTTTTTAGGCAACTGTTTAGGGCATCGAGACGTCGGTTTGACTTTTCAGGGCGTTCCGCAAGCGTGGCCGAAAGTCTCTCGAAGACCTCGTCGTCGAAAACCAGGCGGTCGCGGCTCTGCTTCTTGCGGTAGGTTAGAACTTGGTAATGCGCAAGCGTTTTTGCCCAGGCTAGGAACGGGGTGCCTTCACGGTAATGCGATGCGTCTTTGATGATAGTCAGGTTTGTGTCCTGCAGGATGTCGCGGGCGTCGGCGCTGCCGCCAACCAGAAGCATGATATAGGATAATAGCGGAAACTGCGCGTCCGTCAACTGGCGGACGAAGGCAGGCTTGATGGCAGCGTCGATTGTGTTTTCCGTTCCCATACTCTGGTAGTATAGGGCGGAGAGGCGTCACATATAGCAAAAAAATGCCCTTGAGGGGGCATTTTTTTGTAGGTAACAATTAAGGGCAGCTCTCAGATCCGGCTGATCAATGCACTTTACCCTCTTTTTTGCGCTTCTCGATGATCTGCTCGGATAGTTCGAAGGGTACGCCCTCGTAGCGTTCAAAGGTCATAGTGAAGGTGCCGCGCCCCTGCGTGACGGTGCGGATGGCGTTGGAGTAGCCGAACATCTCGCCCAGCGGCACGAAGCCCCTGACCAATTTGGCTCCGCCCTTCTCGTCCATGCCCTCCACGCGTCCGCGGCGCGAGCAAATCGAGCCGGTCGCGGTGCCCATATACTCTTCAGGGACCGAGACCTCGACGCTCATGACCGGTTCCAGCAATTGCGGGTTGCCTTTCATGAAAAGATTCTTGAAGCACTGGCGAGCGCACTCGATAAAGGCGAACTCGTTGGAGTCAACCTCGTGATACGAACCAAAATGCACGGTGACCTTGACGTCCACGACCGGGAAACCACCGCAAGGCCCGCTTTCCATGGCCTTGATGACACCTTTCTCCACAGCGGGTATGTACTCGTTGGGGATCACGCCGCCTTTGACCTCGTTGACAAAAGCGAAGCCGCGTCCGGGCTCCTGAGGCTCGATCTTCAGGCAGACATGCGCGTACTGTCCACGACCACCGGATTGCTTGACATGCTTGTATTCGCCGTCGACCATGTGCCTGATGGTTTCGCGGTAGGCGACCTCGGGCTTGCCGACCTCGCACTCGACACCGAACTCGCGGCGCAACCGATCAACGATGATTTCCAGATGCAACTCGCCCATGCCGGAGATGATCGTTTCGCCGGTCTCCTGATCGTAACGCACCACGAAAGTTGGATCTTCCTGTGCCAACGAATGTAGCGAGGTGCCGAGCTTTTCGTTGTCGTTACGCGACGCCGGGCGGATGGCGATAGAGATAACCGGAGAAGGGAACTCTATGGATTCCAGCACGATCGGATTCTGCGGGTCACAGATGGTGTCGCCGGTGCGGGTTTTGGTCAGGCCGACCACGGCAACAATATCACCGGCGTAGGCCTCTTCCAGAGCCTCCTGCCGGTTGGCATGCATGCGGAAAAGGCGTCCGATGCGCGCATCTTGCTCCAAGGTGCTGTTGTAAATAGGAGCACCGACTTTCAGGGTGCCGGAGTAAATGCGCACAAAGGTGATTTTACCCATGTGCTTATCGGACATAATTTTAAAGGCCAGTCCTGCGAGCGGCTGACTATCGTCAGGCTTGCGCACCATCTCAGGATTGTCGGCGGAGCGCACCTCGCCTATGTCGAGCGGGGAAGGCAGATAGTCGATAACACCGTCAAGCAGCGGCTGTACGCCTTTGTTTTTAAAGGCCGTGCCGCAGTAGGCAGGCACCAAGGTGCGCGAGATAGTGCCTTTGCGTATGCCGCGTTTGATCTCATCTTCAGTTAGGGAGCCGTGCTCGAAGTATTTTTCCATCAGGGCTTCGTCTTGCTCGGCGGCCTTTTCCATCATCTCGACACGCAGGCGTTCGCATTCCTCACGCAGCTCCTCCGGGATCTCACTTTCTATGACCTTAATGCCCTTTGAGGCCTCATCGAAAGTTAGCGCCTTCATCTTAAGCAGGTCTACCACGCCGCGGAAGTTTTCGCCCGCACCGATGGGGTAAACCATGATGACCGGGTTGCCGCCGAGAGTATCACGGATCTCGTCAATGACGGAGAAGAAATTGGCGCCGATGCGATCCATCTTGTTGATCATGCAAAGTTTTGGAACTGCATACTTCTCGCTCTGACGCCAGACCTGTTCCGTCTGGGGCTGAACGCCGCCGACCGCGCAGAACAGCGCGACCGCGCCGTCAAGCACACGTAGCGAGCGCTCCACCTCAGCGGTGAAGTCAACATGTCCGGGGGTGTCGATCAGGCTGATCTGGTGTTCGCGCCAGGCGACGGCTGTTGCAGCCGAGGTTATGGTTATGCCGCGCTCCTGCTCCTGGACCATGTAGTCCATGGTAGCGCCGCCTTCATGCACCTCGCCGATTTTGTAGTTCTTGCCGGAGTAGAAAAGAATACGCTCGCTGCAGGTGGTTTTGCCGGCATCGATGTGGGCCATGATGCCGATGTTACGGATTCGGTTCAACGGTATTGTTCTGGGCATTGCTATTCACTCCTAAGCGGTGTCTTTGCCGTCATGTGATCAAGTCAAACTTAACTCCGACATTTCACACAAGCCGCAGGTGCCGTAAACGGCGTTGCCAAATGGCCTAACGGGTGGCAAATAAACAACCATTTTTTACTTTTTTACGGTTTGATTCAAGCGCAAACGTATTAAAAGCAAAGTTTTATTTTTCATGATCTTTTTTGCCGACCCCCCGGGAACCTAGCTGCGGAATGTAACAACGCCGAATCCAAGCCACAACACAAGAAGACCGATGATTACACTGGAAACAACATAACTCCCGGCGATTAGGATTTCACCGCCGCGCATCAGAGTAAAGGTTTCAAGTCCAAACGCAGAGAAAGTAGTGAACCCTCCGGCAATTCCGGTAAAAAGGAATAAGCGAGCGGGTGCTGAAAACAAGCCGTATCTCACGACAAGCCCGCTCAACAGCCCGATAACCAGACAGCCAAGCATATTTACAACGAATGTGCCCAGCGGGAAGCGAAAGCCTACAGCGTGGTGAAGCACACAGCCTGATAGCATATACCGAAGAACTGAACCTATAGCTCCACCTAATCCAACAAGAAATACCTGAATCATTTTTTGCTTATTATGATAATGCCCAAAGATTAGCGTTTAACAACGAATAGCGTTTTATCCATCGGTTTGCAAGTGTATGAAGGTTGAGGTTTGACGACAAGCGTATTCTTGCCGCATTAGGGATAAAATG
>JAQVQN010000166.1 GCA_028701555.1 Kiritimatiellia bacterium
ATCTCCCGTTCACCGGTTCGCCATACTTTTGGGTGTACGGCGCGGCAGGCTCACTGCCTTCGAGCATCAACGGGCAGCCTTTCGATGCCGACGGCGACGGGCGGCTGGGCGACAGCGAGCCGTTCGATTTCCAAGCGATCCTCTCCGGCAGCCGGCTGCAGGTGCTGGTCAACGGCGAGCCTGTGATGGCATCCAACGGGTTCGCGCCGGGTGACCCGGTGGCGGACAACTGCCCGGGATTCTTCAAGAACCGTCTGGACAGCGGCGCGGCCGAGACCCACGATGCGTTCTTCGACAACTACTCAGTAACCAATCTGCCCTACCTGATCCGTCACATCGGCAAGTTTGACCCGAATGTCGGCGCAGCCCTGCCGGTAGAGAACTGGACGCTGGCCGGGAACACCGGCGCGGTCACGGTGGGGCCGGTCACCGAGACGGTCGGCGGCGAGACGGTCGATGCTTGGAAGGTCGACGATGCCAGCGCCACGGATTTCGCCTACTACTCTACGGCACTCTCGGCGGCGGAGACTGCGTGGGTGAACACCAACCGCTGGCGGCTGACGCTGCGGCTGCGGGTGGTGAACAGCAGCGACGCTGCGGACTGGGGCGTTTGCGCCAATGTGGCCGGCGACAAGAACTACACTCTATTGTTCGGCAGCGACGCTTCCGGCAACGCGCTGGTCAGTTGCAATGGCGGGGAGGCGGTCATGGTGCCCGGAGGCAGCGTGTACCACACCTATACGCTGCAATATCACCCAACGCGGTCTAGCGCCAGTCTGCACTGCGACGGCGAGCCGCTTTTGCTGGCGACACCCTGGTCTGAGGGCGGCGGTGAGCGTCTGCTCTTCGGTGCGGGGGATTCCGCGCAAACCGGGTGCGCACATTTCGCGCTGGTTCAGTTCGAGTACCTGCCAGCGCCGCTGCCCGGCATTTTGATCAGAGTGCGCTGATGCCGTAAGGCTGTCGGATTTTGTTAACAACAACGCTTGTAGGAGGTAATGATGGTCGCCAAAAAAATTAGGGCGGGCGTGTGCCCGCGATTACTTAACGTGACGCTGAGCCTGTTGGGGGTTGTGGTGTTTGCGGCATTCTCAGTCAAAGCGCAGCAGGAGTGGGCGCATGTCTGCACCGACGGCGGCGCGGGCGGCTACGAGGCCTTCCCCGACGTGTGCCGTACTGCGGACGGTCGTCTGCTGGCCGTGTTTTACGCGGGCTACGGCCATATCGCCTTGCCGAATGAACAATGGCCGAAAGGCGGGAGGATCAGCGCATGTTATTCCTCTGACGAAGGTGTGACGTGGTCGGCGCCGTTCACGTTGTTTGACGGACCTGATGACGACCGTGACCCTTCGGTGACGCAGCTTAGGGACGGGCGGCTGGCGTGCGTGTTTTTTTCATTGACCAATACCCCTGGAGTGCAGCCCGGTTATGCCGTCACAGGCACGTTCCTGGTGACGAGCGCGAACAACGGTGCCTCGTGGGAGACGGAGCCGCGCCTGATATCCCGGGATTACTTCTGCACCTCGCCGATCCGCGAGCTGTCGGACGGAAGGCTGGCCTTGGGACTGTACACCGAAACGCAGCAAACGGCTTATGGCGCGGTGACCTTCAGCTCAGACGGTGGCGCGACTTGGGGCGCGCCGGTTGACATTCCTTCTGGCGGGCTTTATTTAGACGCTGAAACGGATGTCATCGAGCTGAAGGAAGGGAGACTTTTCGCTGCGTTGCGTGGGCAGGGTCTTTCGGCCTGGTCGACCAGCAGTGACCGAGGGAGCACATGGTCGGTGGCGCAGCAGTTCGGGTTTCCGGGACATTGCCACTACCTGCACCGGGCACCGGGTGACATTATCCTGATGGCCTTCCGTTGGCACGAGGCTGGCAACACCAGCCTGCGCTACAGTCTGGACGAGTGTCGGACCTGGAGCGACAATGTGGTTGTAGACAATGTGATCGGTGCCTATCCAAGCATGGTCACGCTCAAGGATGGATCGATCCTGATCGTGTACTATGAGGAGGGGGAAGGTTCTAATATCCGCGCTAAGCGTTTTCGGGTGAAACGCGCAGGTATCAAGCCTGCGCAATCCAGCATTGGATTCGGTAATTTAAAAAGTTCCAGCGCGGAGATTGAGTGGTTAAAGATCGGGGAGTAGCGGAGAGCTATGACTATGTTTAGTTGAAACTTATACGCACCCGAAAGTTTTCGTCAGAAAACTTGAATCTGGGAAGTTCCGCCGGCCTGTGTTATGCTTTAAATCATGAAACGGGCCGTTCTGTTTTTTAGCCTTGCCATTGCTGCGCAGGCGCAATATTCTCCGCAAGAGATGCTTAAGCCGATGGTTTATACCAACGCCTTCGGAGAAGCTTTTCCGTACCGCATGAGTGCTCCGCAGTTTCCGGCGGCAGGCAGGCGTTATCCTCTGATTCTGTTCCTGCACGGTTCGGGAGAATGCGGTACCGATAATCTGAAGCAGATCAAGGTGGGGTTGCCGTCGCTGATGAAGAGCCTGCTCAAAAGGCCGGAACCGGTGATCGTGGTTGCGCCGCAGTGCCAGGCCGGCAACTGGTGGGTGCGGCGTCTGGCGATGAAGGACGACTACGCCGCTGCCAAAGAACCCATGCCTTCGCTGGAGGTGGCGCTGGAGCTTTGCCGACATTTGGCTGAGCAAGGCCTCGCGGACACTAACCGCCTTTACATAACGGGTCTTTCGCTGGGCGGCTTCGGGACTTGGGACGCGATCCAGCGTTGGCCTGGCATGTTTGCCGCTGCGGTGCCGGTCTGCGGCGGCGGCGACATACGCAGGGTCGGCGTGATCCGCGATCTGCCGATTTGGGTCTTTCACGGCACGGCGGACAAGAACGTGCCGGTTGAATGTTCGCGTCGCATGGTGGAAGCGCTCCGGCAATCAGGCGGCCGTTCTGTGCAGTACACGGAGTATGAGGGCGTGGCCCATAACGTTTGGGACCGCGCCTATGCCGACCCGAAATTGATCGACTGGATGTTGCGGCAGTCCAAGTTCAAAAGACCGTGGTGGAAGTTCTGGGCTGCGATTCAATTATAACTTTTTTGGAAGGGGCTATAGGCATGAAAACGCGCAAACTGGTCATGGCGGTAATTTCTGTTGCACTGGCGGTTAACGTGCTGGCGGTGACGAATGTTTTTGAGATGCCGCTGGTGTTTCCTAGGCATCGCGCACTACGTCAGCGACTGGTGGAGACTGTGCGGGCCGGACGTACAGAAGAGATGGAAAAGGTTTGCCGCGAGGCGGTTGAGCTGATGCCGATGGATGCCACCTGGCGCTATAACCTCGCCTGCGCACTGTCGTACTACGCCGACAAAGAACCGGCGTTCCAAGCCTTGGAGCGTGCGATCGAACTGGGCTTTCGCGATGTCAACGCAATGCAGAATGATAATGATTTAAAGCCTTTGAAAGGCACTCCCCGTTTTCGGACTTTGATGGAAAAAGCCAAAGAGCTGGGGAATAACCCTGTTGAAGGCATGACACAGGCGGCACCGGTCACGGCGCTGATGGGGCGCCCGGTTGAGGTCAATGCGGCCAATGCGGTCTTTGACTTCGACTCCGGCTGCTTCAAGGCCCTGCTTGCGCTTAGGAAAATCGACAATAAAAAAGTTTCCGAATACGCCGCTGAATACCAAGGACCGGCTGCGTCGGATGTCAGGGACTGGATGCTATCGGACACGGTCTCGGGAAACTTCGGCGATCTGTATGTCAACCGCGACGAGGGCCATTCGCTTTTGGCGGTGACTAATTTCCCGGGTTTGACTCCGGTGATCTACGGCAAAGACGCGGTCTTGCACAAAGCGCATCGCGGCTTGCCCAACATGTTTTTCGACCAGCCTGTGCTGGGTAACGCCTCGCTCTCCATGGTCAGCGGCCCCATGTGGCGCAGTCTGCCGCGTATGGCGTTAACAGATCCTTATCAGCCGCTGACAATGTTCCGGCTGTACGTCAACAACCAGAGCTGGTTTTTTCCTGCGCACAAGGACTATGAGACGGGCGGGGTAGACCACTTTCCGGCCAACACCCCTTATTACGTCGTTTCCAAAGGCTCTTCTTTCTCAGACCGGCCTTTTATGGAGGCTTTTGCCGCGACTATGGCGGCTTTCAGGCCGGAGACGAAACGGATGCTTAATGCGCGCAAAAACATGGCGCCGATCTTGCAGATGATCCTGCGCGCTACGCAGAAGAGTCTGCGCAAGCCGGATGATTATCTGACAGGTTCGGCACATCCGGCTGTTTTTGACGCGGCTGAGCTCGACGCAGCAGCCATGGTCAAGATGGCATACGGTTTGACACCGGAAACCATACCGCCGCTGGTGGCGCTGATGGTGCTGAAGGACGAGCAGGCGGCGGCAGGCAGAGATTTCTTTGATTTGCGTCCGGAGGGATTGTTCGACACGCCTTTTGCGATCGCGCGCGTGGCGCGCGGCACCGCCTGCGTCAGGAGCATGACTTTGGGCGCGTCTACGGCTCCTGAAAAGCAGGGTGCGGAATTTCGCTGGGTTGTTTTGCAAGGTGATCCGTCCAAGATCGAGATCAAAGCCTTGGATACCAAAGCTTCAAAGGTGGAGCTGAGAGTGGCGTATCATGGCGTGTATCGTCCAACCGGGGCAGACGGTCTGCCCTCAGCAGTCCAGAGCAGCCGGGTTGACATAGGTTGTTTTGTTAAAGACGGGGAATATTACTCACCGCCTTCAATAGTCTCGGTATGCTACTTGCCGAACGAGACGCGCGCGTATCGTGACGACGGTCAGATACTGTCTGTTGATTACAGCAACTCCGAGCGCCGCTATGCCGATCCGGTACTGACGATGCACAAAGGCTGGAAAGACCTTTACGAATATGACGAAAGCGGTCGGCTGATCGGTTGGTACCGCAAGCACGGCGACAAGGCCGAGCGTTTCACCCATGCGGGGCACAGGGTCTTGGAGAGCGACAGCCATAACCGTCCGGTCAAGGCCTGCGCGGTGCAGTACATGCCGCGTCAAGGGGTGGTGGAAGGCTTGCCGCCCAGCCTTACTTATGTCGACACGCCGCGCGTCTTCACCTACGTATACCAAAACGATCTGGATAAAGTGGGCAAGCCGTCTGCGGCGGGACGCTGATGCGGTGAAGATTAAGGTAGCATGACCGCTCAACTGGTAATGAAAAAATGGTTGTAAAGAAACGGCTGGACGAACTGCTGGTCATGTCTGGACTGGCCGAGAGCAAGGAGCTGGCGCAGCGTCTGATTATGGCTGGAGAGGTGCGCGTGGCGGGTCAGGTGGCAACTAAGCCAGGGCATAAATATGTTCCCGACGTGACGGTGACGGTAGACGCGCGCCCGCGTTTCGTGAGCCGCGGCGGCGATAAGCTGGAGGGTGCTTTCGCGGCATTCCCGGAGTTCGACGTGCTAGGCAAAGTCTGTCTGGACGTGGGAGCCTCGACTGGCGGGTTCACGGATTGCCTGCTGCAGCACGGTGCGGTGCGCGTGATCGCGCTGGACGTGGGCAAAGGGCAGTTGCACTGGAAGATGCGGCAGGACGCGCGGGTGCATGTGATCGAAAGTTTCAACGCACGATACATGCGGCTCTCCGACCTGCCCGAGCAGCCGCAGGCGGCGGTGACGGACGTTTCCTTCATATCGTTGAAGCTGATTCTGCCGCCGATTGCGGACGTGCTGCCTACGGGCGGTGAGATCGTCTCGCTGATCAAGCCGCAGTTCGAGGCTGGGCGTGCGAATGTTCCAGGCGGCGTCGTGCGCGACCCGGCGGTGCGCGAGGCGGTGGTTGCGGACATACGTGCTTTTGGCACTGGGGTCTTGCATCTTGAATGGCTGGGCTGTGTGGAATCGCCGCTTAAAGGGCCGGAGGGCAATGTCGAGTTTCTCGCCTTCTGGCGCAAGGTCGAAACTGGCATATGAGTTGGACC
>JAQVQN010000167.1 GCA_028701555.1 Kiritimatiellia bacterium
GAAGCGGATGCCGTCAACCGTGGCGACACGCTCGAAACGCCGCCCAGGCAGCTCGCCGCATGCAGACCCGAGCGCATTGAAAACCCGATCAGGCGCATGCCCAGCCAGCAGCGCGGCAGCGGCCGCCCCCAAAGCGTTCAAAACATTGTGCCGCCCGGCCACCCCCAGCTCGACACGTCCGCACACATGGCCCTTATACACGACACCGAAAGCAACCGAGTCCGCGACTGTCTCCACGTCAATTGCACGTAACCCAGCCTCTACCGAAAAACCGTAACCCAGTGCTGACACGCCCATGCCTGACACAACCTGCCAGGCGCGCTCGTCGTCACGGCAAAATGCTACACCCTCGCGCGTCTGCGACAACACCTGCCGGAAACAGGACTTTAATGCTGCTTCGTCACTGAAATGCTCCATGTGGTCAAGATCGATGTTGGTGAGCACGGTAATCGCCGGACAGTACAACGCCAGGGTGCCGTCGCTCTCGTCGGCCTCCACCACCAGCAGCCCCGTGCCGCCGCCAGCCACCCCACCCAGGCTCGGCGTTGACCCGCCAATGCACCAGCCCGGCTCCGTTCCCAACTCTTGAAAAAGCCGCGCTGTGAAACAAGACGTGGTGGTCTTGCCATGAGTCCCGCAAACAGCCACACTGCGGCTTTGCGAGACGAGCGCGGCCAATACCTCGCCACGTCGCTGCACCGGGATACCTTTCACACGCGCCGCCGCCAGTTCAGGCTCATCCCGGTCAACCGCCGCCGATACAATCAGCCGGTCAACCCCCTCCAAATGCCCGGACGCATGACCTTCCGCCACCGTCACCCCCGCCTCCTCCAGCCATCCGCGCAGAGAGTTGGGCCGCAAATCACACCCGCTGACCCGCCACCCCGACTTTGAAAGCAACAAGGCCAACCCGGCCATGCCTGTGCCGCAGACTCCCGCCAGATGCGCGTGTCCGCCTGTTTCCGATTTCTCGCCAACACCACACATTTCGCTTATTCCGCAAACAGGTCAAGCTACCGCTCGGCCAATCACCCCGCCCGGCTGTCCAGTCTACCAGTCCCAGCGGTACATCAGTTTCGTGCCACCTGTCGAATCACGAAGCAACTTGTCGAGGTCAAGTTTAACGCCTATGCCGGGTTGAGGCGAAAACAGATCCATCAGCGATATCTGCTCGTCATACCGGTAGATTTTCACGGCATCTGTTTCCAGCAGCTCGGCGATCTTGCGCTGCGCGTCCTCGTTATACCCAATGCTGTCGATCAGCTTGCAGCGCACCGCCTCTTCAGCCATAAACACGCGGCCGTCAGCCAACGGCGCAACCACAGCCTTTTCCATGCCGCGGTGCTGCGCCACCAGCGTCACAAAACGCTCGTGCATGGCGGAAATCAGCGTTTGCAGCATCTCGGTCTGCTCCGGTTTGACATCCCGGAAAGGATTAAGCATGTCCTTGTTGTCGCCGGACTTGATGGTGACATCATGAATGCCCAGCTTCTGAGCCAGCTCTTTGATGTTGTAGGATTGCATAATCACACCGATCGAACCGGTTATCGTGGTCGGATGCGCAAGTATGTGATCCGAGGCCAACGCGATATAATAGGCCCCGGAAGCCGCCACGTCCCCCATGATCGTCACCACCGCACGCCCGTCCTGCCTGGCCTTGAAATCCAGCAGCGCCTTGTAGATTATGTCACTGTCGGTGATCCCGCCGCCGCCGCTGTTGATCTCAAGGATCAGCCCCATGACCTCGGGATCGTGTGTGGCGCGGCGGATCGACCGCAAGACCGTGTTGGCGTTGCCAACGTACCAAGAAGACTCGCCCAGCATGATCATGCCTGAGATCGGCACCCTAATCACCTTGACCGTACCAGTGCCGTAGGACCACTTCTCAACCATGTAAGGCGCCTCGTCCTCGCCGACATCGCAAGCCCGGTGTTTTTGTCCCAACAAACCAGCCACGGCATTGTCCGGCGGCAGGTTCATAACCTTGAGCCCTCCCACCAGCACAACTGCGAATAAAAGTCCGACACCGATCAAAAGCCCTAACATCAATGCGCAGCCGAAGCCGCAACCTCGCCCTTTTTTTGATCTTTCAAGATTCTCTGACATAAATTCACCTTATTCCCTTATTCAATGCCGTCATCCTATCAAAATAAGCCGCTCAAAGCCAACTGCATGCCAGCGGGCAATCTATTTGACGCGCGGATACAACCGGATGTTGCGGTATTCCACAAAGGTATGATCCCCTTGAAAATAAATCGGCCCCGGTGCCTCGTCATCCGAACTCAAAGCCCCTCCCGTACAGCCGTCTAATGGCTGGTTGTCTATCACCAGTTTCCCGTTCAGCTTTACCGTCACGTGCCGGTCAGCCAGGATGATGTCGAATTCCTGCCACTCGCCCGCCGGACGCGCCGCGTTTTCCAAAGGCACGATCCTGCCGTACACGCCGCCAATGCCGCCCCAGCTCGGCTTATGCCCGTAGGAGTCTGTCACCTGCACCTCATACCTGCCGCGCAGATATATGCCGCTGTTGCCGCCGCGCGGCAGCTTAACCTCAAGGCACAACCGGAAATCCTCGAATTCGCGATCAGTCCGCAGGTTGCCGTATTGCGGCGCATCCGAACCGTCACCGAGTTCGGGCATGTTGACCAGTAGATTGTCTCGCACTGACCAGGCGTTCTGCTCGGCCGGGTTGGTCAGCCGCCAGCCTTCCAGACTATGCCCGTCAAACAAGGCCAGCGGCTCTCCGAATTTCAATGCCGTAAGATCAGGCTGCGGCGGCAGCGGGCGGGAACGGCGTCCGGTCACGCTCCGCACGGGCAACACCGTGCCGTCGTTCAGCGTGCGAGCCACATCCATGCTCATGCCTTCGCCGTTCACCCGCATGCGCAAGGTGTCCACGCCCAGTTTGTCAACCCGCATCCCGCCCCGTGTCATGTACCAGCGCTCGTAGGGCCGCACCACCATCAGGCAGTCTCCCTCGAAATATGCCGCCGACACCGGCACCGCCATGTTAATCTCCCACATCATGCGTACCGCCGGAACACCGTCGTGCACCTCGCTGCGCATCCAAACTGCCCCTCCCTCGGGCGACACCAGACACCAGTCGCCATCGAACCCATTGTCCGCCAGCGATACCCCCCCCAACATTAAGACGACTGCCAAGCATACCCTTCGCATCATACTCCCCTTTTCCTTCCGGCTATGTCCTTCTTTTCAAAACCTGTTTTGCCCTTGCCGCTGAAGAGTATCAAATTTTCTTTCCCCGCTAAATACACAAAGGCAAATACCAAGAACGCTCCCTGCCATCTTTAAGGTCGGACAGAAATTAGACCGCGAAAGCTTCTTGGCGGTTAATTTCAAGCAAGAAGGCGGTTTCAGGTCAAGCATGCAGATGTCTGCAAGCTTGAGCCTCTACCGCCAGAATGACTGAGGCTGCGCGAATTCAGCCGGAAACTTGCCGTTATCGGCTAGCAAGCTACTGAAGCGGGCTGAGCCCGCTTCAGTCTTAACGCACCTTGATCAACAGGCCTTTGCTCACCAGCGTGACCGTCCCGTTCGACGTGTCATAAGCGACCTTCCACTTGCCCGAGCCTGCGAAATCGGGATCAAGCGTTCCGGTCAGCTCGCCGGGCGCGCAGGTGGCAATGACATACCGCTTGCCGACCTCTAGCTGCAACGGGTCCTGCAGGCGCAAGGCGCCACCGTCAAGATCCAGACTGCCCTTGACGTCAAGCAGGTCGCACAAACCGCCCGCCGCCGCGTCAACCAGCAGCTCGCCGCCGTCCAGGAACAGGTCAGCCGCAACGGTCAGCGTCCCGATCGAGTTCGTGCCTCCCGCAGCAAGCGTTCCGGCAACCGTCAGCGTCCCGTTAGTGACAAGACCGTCACCGCTCAGACCCGAAACCGTCTGGCTGCTCCCGTCCAGATCCACGATCGCTCCCGCTGTGACCGCCACCGGGCCTCCGGCCAAATGGAACGGCTTCCCACCCGAAAGCCATTTCGCCATCAGGTAGGCTTCGACACCCATCCGTTCCGCAACCGTCAAATCGCGGTTGAAGATGATGACCTCCGCAAGATTGCCGTTGCACGTTTCGGCGAACCGCGATCCGAGATAGAGCGGCGTGTCCGTCGTGTTCACTGTCATGGCCAGAGCTCCACGCGTAACAAACCCGTCGCTGATCATGTTCGCGGAACCTGTACCCCCCGATTTCATGAAACTGTAAACATCGTAGGCATTGTTGGGGCGCGCTGCGAATTTGATGTCGTTAGCCCAAATATAGTTAAACAGCATATTGGTCTGGCTGATAATGCCAAAAGACTGGTAATTAGTAGCTTCTCCCGTATGCGCAAAACACATGTTGCCGTTGTTTTTACGGCACCCCACTGCAAAGATTGTCCGGTTTTGTGAACCGTCGATTCCGAGATTGACTGTTGTGCGCAAGCCGGTGGTGCCGTCCACTGAAAGCACAGAGCGTCCGTTGAACGACCCAGCCAAGACGGTCGGCCCCGCGCCTTCCACCACCTGTACCGCATCAAGCGTGTCGCCCGCTGTGCCTTTGTTCGCCCAAACCGTGACTTGCCCGACCCCGTTGGTTGCAAGTGTCGCAGGATCGTCCGCGTCATACCATGCCACGCTTTCCGCCAATAAAGGAGCGATCAAGGTTTGCTTGAGTTTAAGGCTTCCTTCACTGACAAAAATCCCGCTGTTGAAATTGATCCCCGAAAGGGTCAGCGTACCCAGACCCACTTTGTTCAGGGTTAACGCGCCGCTCATGGTTCCGGAGAAAGTACTGTCGGACTCGTCACCTGCCGACAAGACCGAATCCAACTGCGGCCCGTTCATCACAAGTCCGGCGCCGTTAAAAGCGGCTACAGACTGCTCGCAACCGTTTAGATACAGATGCGCGTCGGATTCCACATGCAACGCGCACGCAGGCGGAAGCAGATCCTTTCTGATCGGCTCTACCAGGAGGCTGCTGATCTCGGTAAGGCTCAACGCGCGGTCAGCGATAAGTAATTCGTCCAGCCACCCTTTAAAAGCGACCGCTGCCGTTGTCTTGCCCACAACAAAGTTCGCTGCCTGCGCGTTCAGACCCGTTTTGTTGAATGATCCCACCGGTGAACCGTCCACATAGATGATCCGGGTCCCGCCGTCAAAAGTCACGGCCACATGATGCCACTGCCCGTCCTTCAAATTTGTGGCCAGCCCGGTCAAGTCGAAATCGTTTCCGGCACCGTACCAGTAATTGTTCAGCCCGTTAGAGCCGGACAAACGGAAGTTGTTGCATTCGTTGGCGAAGTTGTTGCCCCATCCGCAGAAGCCCCCGTCGTTCGGCGAACCGTTGTCCTTGATCCACAGCGCGATGGTATATGGGTTGTTGCCGACAGGCACTCCCGCAGGAAACACGCTGCGGGAGAAGTGGCTGCTGCCGTCCAAATACACTGCACCTCCATGTTTGCCTGCCGCCGCATAACTCGGCGCACCCACGGCAGTGAGATCGTTACCAAGCCCGCTGCTGTCCTGCCCCAGCTCAGAAGCACTTTCAAAGCTGTAAACGGCCTTTACCCCGGCAGGTATCGGCATGAGCTTCAAACTGCCTGCGTATATCCGTGTCGCTCCGCTATACCGGTTGGTGTTTGACAGGACAAGTGTGCCCGCACCGCTTTTGGTCAAGTTGCCCAAACCCGAAGCCGGAGCCAATAATGTAAGTGAAGTTCCAAACGCTGCCGTTACATTCAAACCATTTGACAACGCAAGCGGCACGGTTATTCCATGGTTTCCTGCAACCACCTCAACATTCGGGAAATTGCCGGAATCGCCAAATGCGGCATCGATGGCCAGCACACTGTCCAGATGATTTGTCCCCGCCTCAAGGAAACATGAAACGTTGTTCGTCACA
>JAQVQN010000168.1 GCA_028701555.1 Kiritimatiellia bacterium
GCACAACCAAGAATAAGAAACGACCTATGGGCTTGTCACTTTTTTAAAGAAAACCGTTGAGAGATTCGGATTGAGCCTGAAATAGACGTATGACCCCACATGCGTCGAGCGCAGATAGACTCCGAAACGTCCGCGCTTGAGCTGAAACCGGATCGATATGAAACCGTCCTTGAAAGTGTCACTGCCCGCCAGCCAAGCTTTGGCGCCCGAGGTCGAGGTGCTGGGCGCCTGCCTGGAAGTCATAACCGGGTTAACCGGCGGTATGGCCCTCAGCACTAACTCATTATCACGCACGGACACGTCGCCCCACTCACCGATCCAACGCTGGGCTTCATAACCGCGGTCATACCCATCCTGCGCCGGATCAAGCGGCCAGAAGGAATCCAGTTTGTTGGCGAATTCCAGCGGTGTCCACGCCGGGTTTACCAGCAGACGGTTTAGTCGGCGCGGATCGCTCTCGCGGCTGTTCAGCGCCAGTTGCCCAAGAGTGAAGCCAAGATCGTAGCTGGATCCAACCTGGTGCAGGTTGGTCACCCTCACAACCTTCGCTTGCTCCTCGTACTGTCCGTAATCGCCATACGGGAAGAAAAAGGCCAGGGGCTTGAATCCGACCTCTTTCTGAAACTCTCCGATTACCTTGGCGTGGTCTTCAGCCACCCGCTGATTGAACTCTTCCGGCAGCTCGTAACGCGTCTCGCCGCTTTTCCACCAAGGGCTGGCCAAATAAGGCCCCTTGTTGCCAGAAGGGCTGGTCTCTATAAACTCAAACCCGCGTTCCGACTGCGCCGCCAGTTCCCAGTAACCCATGGTCACCATGTCGCGCAGATACGGCCACAGCAGCGCCTGTGCGTCGCGCGTGTGAATGGGCGCGGTGACCACACCCATCACGGCTTTCCACTTGTAGTTGTGCAGTAGCTTGCGGATCTCGAAATAGGAACTTTTACGAGACTGCTCGAAGGTCATCAGTACGGACTTGCGCGGCAACAGCTTGCCCTCTTTATAGAACGCCTGCACATCCGCCAAACCGATCGGCGTGTAGCCCCGCTCACGCAGCAGGCGCAGGTGTTGCTCGAAATCCGCCCGCGTGATATCCTGCGAACCAGGCTGCGCGTCGCTGTTGACCCCGTAATACGCTACCGCCAAGAAGGTATCTGCGTCGCGCGTGACCGCCACCTCTTCTTTTTTGTAACCGTAGCGGTAGTAGAGCGCGCGCAGCGGCGTCCACAGCGCCACGCCCAGACACAGCAGCCCCAGAAATATCAGCCACGCCCGCACATTGCGGTCTTTGGCCATGACCACCGGCCGCTCCCACGCCTCGTCCATAGTGATGTCCAACTGCTCGCCGTCCGAACCGTCGTTAACCAGCGGTGCCTCTTGATTGATCTCTTTGCCATCTGGTATTTTCATCCGCGAGTCCCCCATTTCTTTCCGCGCAGGCTCAACAACGCCCAATATATCTGCCAACTGTAAAAGGCGATATACGAAAGCGTGAACGCGAAGCCCGCCCACCACCAGCGCCGGCCGGTCGAGGCCCAGAAGTGCAGCGACCACACTGCCGTTATAGCCACCACGCCGACCGTGTAAGAGGCGGTCACGTGTCCGGCCATCAGCGGGCCGATCAACAACGCTTGAATCATGACCAATGGCTCGAAGATCGGCATCCACATCATCGCGTACCACGACAGCGAAGGCACCGGATGCTTGCGCCACATGAATCTGCCGGTCTTGACGATCTCGCGCAGGTATGAGCGCATCCAGCGCGCCTGCTGGCGCGTATACTGCCGCCAGTTCTCCGGCGCGATGGTCGTAGCCAGCGCCTCGTCGTCATACAGTATCTTGTAGTCTTTTAGAATACGGTTGGTCAACGAGCGGTCGTCCGCAAAATTCCCGTGGCTGCCCAGCACAGTGGCGTTCATCCAGTCATCCAGCACGTGCAGCACACACACGCGCCGATATGCCGAAAAACATCCGGGCAGGCAACTAACTGTACCGAACACGCTCTCGGCCGCCTTCATGATCTTGTATGAGAAGTAGTAGCGCACGTCCTGCATGCGCGTCAGCAGGTTGGCATCCGCGTTCTCGACATCGCAATGCCCGGAAATGCCGCCCACCGAAGGATCAACGAAGCCCTGCACCAGCTTCTGCAGCGACCCCGGAAAAATGAAGGTGTCGGAATCCACGCACACCATGAATTCGCCACGCGCGATCAGCACCGAGACCCCCCAGGCATGGCACAGGCCGCGGTTGCGCTCAAAATCCACCACCACCAGCCGCGGGTGGCGTGACTGCGCCGCCAGCATCTCGACCAGCGTGTTGTCGGTGGAGCCGTCGTTCACGCAAACCACCTCCAGCTTGTCGGCCGGATAGCCTGCCGCGAAAATGCGCTCGATCGTCTGGCGGATCACCTCGCCCTCGTTCATGCAGGGAACCAGCACGGTCACCGACGGCGCATAACCGCAATCCTTGGGCGCAACATAAAACGCCGCGATGATGAAACGCGAGACCACAAAAATACCAGCCAGCAGTGAATATATGCTAACCATCGGCTGATACCAGTAGTTCTCCACGCTGCGCAACTGCAGGAAGACCGCCCACCCCAACATGAACATAGCCGTCGCCGAGATCAGCAGCACCAGAATGCGCGGCGGGCGCGCGTAAAGCTTCCGCAGGCGCGCCCGTATCTCAAAATCGCCCGGCACCGGGAACTCTGGAGACAACTTCAGCGCCGTTCCCTCGTGCTTTAAGAGCTTCTGACAATAAGGGCAAACCGTCGGTGCCGGAGTCTCCACCACATGCACCGAAAGCGCACAGCCATCGCACCGGCACCGCCGGCCACGAATCACAGAATCGTTTTGATTACCGGCTTGTGAAAAATAGGTCTGCATATCTGACGTCAAGCATCCGTTTGACACCGTCTTCCCATACTTAACAGGTGCTCTCTTTTGATTGCCTTTTTAGTTTAACTGCTTTTCCTTTTGACCGCAATCCCGTTTTTTGCCATATTACATGTGAAATGAGTTAACGCGCTAGCCGCGTTTCCAGGGCTTGACCGCCTCTTTCGGATTAAAAAGTTGTTTTTTGCATGTTCTTCTAAAGGTCTTCTCATGGCTAACGTATTGATTATCGACGATGAGCCCGCGATCGGCGATTACCTCGCCCGCCTGATCTCGCGCATGGGCCATCAGGCGCAGACCGCGCAGACAGCGGCCGACGCCTTCAGCAAAATCGGCGGCATGGCGTTCAATCTGGTGATAGCCGACATTCGACTGCCGGACGCCCCCGACGCCTTGCAGTGGATCAAGGACATTGCCGGCAAATGCGCAGGCGTACCGCTGGTGCTGATATCCGGCGCGCCCTCCAGCGAACTGGACGAGTGCGCGAAAGCCAACGGCGTGCTGGCATTCCTGAGCAAACCCTTCGAACTGACCTTCATACGCAACATCCTGCAAAAGGTGTGCTCTGAAGGCGAGTGAGACGATGACTCAACAACCGAGGCTTTGTGATCGTTGACAAAACTAAATTGGGCATCTCGTTCTTCGACGAGACTTTCGGAGGAGTATACCGCGGACGCCAGGTGCTCTGCTCCGGCCGCCGCGGCAGCGGAAAGTCCATACTCGCCTGCCACTTCCTGAATCAAGGCCTACTCGACGGCGATAAAGCCCTGCTGCTCTCGAACTACCGCGCACAGGACACAATCATCGTGGCCGAAAGCCTGGGCCTGCCCTTTGCCAAAGCCGTCACCGAAGGCCAGCTCACCATTCTGGAATACGCCTCCTTCATACCCGAGAGCACAGCCAGCTCAAACCTGATGCTGCCGCCGCAATCTTTCATGGAGTTGCAGGAAACCGTTGAGTCCCAGTCCATCCGCCGCCTAGCCTTCGATACCGCCCTGCCCTGGGTGGCCATCCACCCGGTCACGCGTATCGCCGAGCACGTCTACTCATTCATACACGCCATCGAACGTTTGGGCGTTACAGCCCTGCTAACCATCCCGAAACCGGTCTCGAACCCCTCTTTCTCGCTCAAAAGCCGACTCGAAGACCTCTGCCCGGTGGCCGTCAACGTGGACCACGAAAACGGCGCCAACCGTGTTCTGAGGGTCACAAAATACCTGGGCGAGGTCAAAAACCTTTCCACGCCCTTCCCCTTCGTGATCACCCCCAACAAAGGCATCATCTCGGAAGCCGAGGCGCAGGCCATGGCCGCTCAGGATCCCGCAAGGACAGCGCCTGCCGATCATGCCGCACCGTCTCACACAGCGCAAACCCTGCCGCCTGCCGCGCCGGAACCCGCGCCTGCCGCCGTGGCAGCCCGCACCCCCAACAAGAAGCCGATCAATTTCTCTTCGGTAATCCGCTTCCCCGAATAAAGGCACCCGAAAGAACCTAACCATGTACACCTCTTACTGGAACCTGCGACAGTCGCCGTTTCTGAATACGGTCAGCGACCGTCTCATATTCATGACCGAGCAGCATCAGGAGGGCATCGCGCGCCTGTTCTACCTGATCGATCAGGAACGCATCGCCGGCATGCTCACCGGCGCCTATGGCGTGGGCAAGACCATGACCCTGGAATACCTGCACCGCCGCGCCGCCAAAGCCAAGTTGCCCGTAATCAAGATCGACGCCATCCCGCACGGCAGCCTGCCCATGGCCCGCCATATCCTGCGCTGCCTCAACCTGCCCGACCAAGCCCCATCCCTGCCCGAAGCCCTGATGTCCCTGCAGGCCTACTGCCAAAGCAACGCCCACAACCTGAACCGCTCGCTGCTGCTGATCGACGAGGCCCACCACCTCGCGCCCGGCGACGGCTTCTACCTGGCCCACTACCTCTGCAACCTGCGCATCCCGGCCACCGAAAGCCGCGAGGAACGCCCCCTCTTCACCATCATCCTGGCCGGCACCGACGAACTGCGGGAATCGCTCAAAAACCAGGAGTCGCTGCGCCGCCGCATCCAGCTCGACTGGCGCCTGACACCACTCACCCAAGCACAGACCACCGAATACATCCAGCACCACATGCGCGCCGTCGGCGGCGACATCTGGTCGTTCGCCAAAGACGCCATCGATGCCATCTATTTCTATTCGCAAGGCATACCGCGCAGCATCAACAACATCTGCGACACCGCCCTGATGCTCGGTTTCGCCTCACAGGCTCCGCACGTGACACGTGAGATCGCCATCCAAGCCGCCAAAGACACCGGGCTTGACTCAATGCTGACGCCACAAAAAAACGAAGCCCCAACCCCTTGACCAGCAGCTAGGAATACCGCATGTCAACCATACCCTTTTCCGACATCACGCTGATCGCCGCCGCCTTGGGCATCTTCTTCCTGATCGTGGCCTTCTACAAGAGCATCTTCCACAAACGCAAGGCTCCGCACAAAACCACTGTTCCCGTCCCCAAGAAAAACATGACCGCTCCAGCGGGCGACGATCAGCCCGTCAAGCTGGCCGACCCCTTCCAGCAGGTTCCGGTCGACAGCATCAGCGAGCATAAAAACGCTCCCCAAAAACCGGCCGCCTCGTTCTACCCCGCCTACCCGGCCGCTGCCGAGTCCGCCGCAGTCTCGGCCTTCCGGCAGTTCAACCCGCACAAGGATTTCGCCCCCTCGCCCGCCACCTCCGCCAAGAACGAAACCTCCTACGAATGGGAATAGCGTAGTCATGCAAGCAACGCGACGCGCCTCAATCTTCCTTTGCGCCGCGACAGCCGCCCTGCTGCAAGCCGTTGCCACAACATTGCTGCCGCCATTCCCCGAAACCGCGGCAGCGTCTCCCGACTTCCACGCCCCGCTGACCACCCCGGACGGCCTGACTCTTACAGCCGTCTTCTCAAACAACGCCGATCGTGTCTTCTGGGACCTGCCGCTCGC
>JAQVQN010000169.1 GCA_028701555.1 Kiritimatiellia bacterium
CCCGCGGCCGGCCCAGGAAAACGACTGCCGCGCCGGTGTCCGAGCCGCCGAAGGCCAAGCCGCGCGGACGTCCAAAAGCCCGTAAGAATACAAAAGCGTGATTGTCCGGTGCGATGCAACTTTATTGAATCGTGTCCCGCCCCCGACAAACTGTTGATAATAGCGTAACGAGTCTGGATATGGTAAAGTCCAACCGTTCTATGAGAAACACCAGACCCGTAAAAAAGACTTTTCCCGTAAACGCTTTTCTAGAAGGCAGGCGCGTACTGGTCGTCGGCGGCGGACGCGTCGGCCTGCGCAAGGTGGAGCTGCTGCTTGATTCCGGCGCAGCCGTGACTCTGGTATGCCCTGTCTGCGTACCGGAACTCATTGCGCTTGCGCAGGAGGGACGCATAGTCCGGGAATCGCGTGCTTTTACCGATGAGGACGTGCGCGGGTGCACAATGGTGTTCGCCTGCACCGACGAAAAACGCATTAACCGCCGCATACTGGAGGCAGCCAAAGCAGCAGGCATACCATGCTGCTGCGCGGACGGCAACTGGCCTGACGGCGATTTCGTGACGCCCGCGATCATCCGCGCCGAGGATGTGCTGATCGCGGTTTCGACCAGCGGACGTTCCTGCCGACAGTCGCGGTTGATCAAGGACAACCTGCGAAAACATCTCGATTCCATCCAAAGTTCCGACCTGTTGGTTCTGGGCACCAGCCACGAATATCTGGGCTCCGACCAGCGTGCCCCTTACCACCTGGATGAGGCCGCGCGAGAATCCTTGGGCGAGATGATCCGACAGATCTGGGGCGTACATGAGTTTCTTATCCTGAACACCTGCAACCGTGTTGAGGTAGTGGCCGCCATTTCCAAAGACGCCAGCACCTGCGGTATTCTACGCCGCCTGCTCAAGTTCGACAGCTTGGAGCAATCTCACTATTACATGAAGCATGGCTTCGAAGCCTTCGCCCACTTGTGCATGGTTACGGCAGGAATGGACTCACAACTTCCCGGGGAGTTCCATGTGGCCTCGCAGATGAAAGAGGCAGCGGACGAGGCGATCGCACACGGCTGGGCCGGATCAATCATCCGCGAACTATGCGACGCCGCGCTGCATGTGTCAAAAGACATCCGTCACGAGGTCGAGCCGCTGCTGGATATAGAGGAGCTGGAAGAGCTGGGCGTACGCTATCTGGCAGAGCAACTGCACGGCCTGGAGACACGCCATGTGCTGGTGATCGGAACCGGCGTGATGGGGCAGGGCATCGTGGCCGCGCTGCTCGCCCGCGGTTGCGGACGCATATCGTGGGCCTACTACCGTAACTCGCCCGCACTCAGCGCGCAAGGTGCGCAAAGGATCGCGACACTGCAACTTGACGATATCGAGCGCGTCCTGCCCGAGGCTGACGCTGTGATCAGCGCGGTCGATGCGCGCGAGCCGGTGCTGGATCTCCTGCGCCACAAACACCTGCTGAACCCCGGCGGCACGGTCATGGTCGACCTAGGTTTGCCGCGCAATATCGACCCCGCGCTCGCAGATTGCGGCGGCTATGTCAGGTTGGAGGATCTGGACGCGCTAAAACGCTGGTACCGCGCCGCGAACGGCACGCTGGATAAAGTGCTGGAGGTGTGCGACTCGATTTTGAAAGGCCACCGCGACATCTACGAACGCATGCGCCGCAGCATCCAGGGAGGAGAGAACAATGGCAAAGATAATTAGCGCGGGCGGCGGTCGCGGCAAGACCGACCTACCATCAGCAAGCGAAAAAAGGAGTGGATTGATGACCAAACCGGTTCTAGTGGTGTTGGCGGCAGGCATGGGCAGCCGTTACGGAGGATTGAAGCAGGTTGACCCGGTCGGACCGGGTAATGCGACGATCATGGACTATTCGGTCTTCGACGCTTTGCGGGCGGGCTTCGGGCGCATTATCTTCGTGATTCGCCGTGATTTCGAACAGGTTTTCCGCGACTCGATCGGCGTTAAGTACGAAGGCCTGGCCGAGGTCGGCTACGTCTTCCAAGAGTTCACAGACCTGCCGCCGGGGTTCAAGGTGCCGGAGGGGCGCTCTAAACCGTGGGGCACCGCACACGCGGTCCGAGCCGCGCGCCGCGCGGTCAAGGAACCATTCGCGGTGATCAATGCCGATGACTTTTATGGGCGTGATGCTTTTCGCCGGCTCAGCGATTTCTTGACCGAGCCGGCCGGCACCTCAACTCCGGCACGTTTTGCGATGGTCGGCTACCGGCTGGATCAGACCCTTTCCGAGCACGGCACCGTGGCGCGAGGTGTCTGCCGCACAGACGAGTACGGCAGGCTCGTGAACGTTTCCGAGATGACCCGCTTGACCCGTGTTCCCGGCGGAGTCGAGAACCGGGAAGACGAAGATCGCCCGGTGCGGCTGACCGGTGCCGAACGGGTTTCGCTGAACCTGTGGGGTTTCACGCCAGCGCTGTTCGGTTTATTGGAAGAGCGTTTTCCAGACTGGCTCGTGTCTCACGCCGCTGATTCCAAAGCCGAGTGGTACATACCGTTCGCGGTGGATAACATGATCCGCGAGGGTGCGGCTGAAGTACAGGTCTTGCCGACCGAAAGCGCCTGGTTCGGCGTGACCTACCGTGAAGACAAGCCGCTGGTCGAAGCGGCGGTACGCAAATTGATCGCTGCCGGGGAGTATCCCGAAAGGCTTTGGTGACGGAGGCGGCCTATGCTGGTGCGCTGGCCAGATTTTGCGGCTCGTGTTGTGGACTGGTGCTACCCGCGCATATGTCCCGGGTGCGGCGGAATTTGCGACCAGCCAAGTCGCCATGTCTGCTGGGAATGCAGGTCGCGCGTTGAGCTTTACGAAACCAGCCTCTGTTCTGTTTGCGGCCGTTACGCCGAAGGCGGTGTCGGTCACGCTTTCGTGTGTGATGTCTGCCGCTCGGCACCGCCGAGTTTTGACCGTGCGCGTTCGGCCGGGCGCTTCTCAGGAGTCTTGCGCAAACAGATACATCTATTCAAATACGGCCATTCACTGTGGCTCGCGCCGGATCTGGCCGATATTCTGGAAGGTTGTCTGCGGGCGCATTTCGCTGCCGACGATGTTGACGTGGTGGTGCCCGTGCCGCTACATCCCGCGCGTCAACGCGAACGCTCGTTCAATCAGGCCACAGTACTGGCGCGTGAGTTGGCCCGCCGGATTGAACGGCACTGCGCTGTCAACGTTCTGGCCCGAGTGCGTCATACCGAGACCCAGACCGCGCTAGACGCGCCGCGACGGCGCGCCAATATGCTGGGCGCATTCGAGGCGGTCAGACCTGAAATGGCGCGGCACAGGCGCGTATTGCTGGTGGATGACGTCATGACCACCGGAGCCACGCTTAACGAGTGTGCACGTGTCTTGAAGAAGGCTGGCGCGTACACGGTTTGGGCGACTACTCTGGCCCGCGGTTGAACGCGTGTTTTGCCGTTTTAGTAACCAATGCGGGCATAGCCTGCTTCTCATTTCAGTAGTCTGGCTATAAAAGTCAGGATAAATGCATAGCTCGCCGCAGTATTGGCCGCCAGCGCAATTACGAAATCTCCGGCAACGGCTTTGGTGGTGCAGACCACCCACAGCCCCACCCCCACTAAATTGAAGAGGTAGATCAAGACCCAGGAGAAAATCCGCCCGTGCTCTTGTATGTCTGGTTGCCGGATCATCAGGCTCTGCACCGTGAAGCAGACATGGAACCCCCAGGTCAGCCCTACCAGGAAAAGCCAAAGCAACGGATACGGCACGGGCATGATGAACAAACCCAGCAAAACCCGCAACAGGATTACCGCGACAGTGTAGAAAGGAAAAAAATACGGCGCCAGCGTGATCAGCAGGTTCGAGCGCGACACGCGCACGCTGCCGCCGCGCGCCGAGACATTGAAATCCCTCACGCGCGCCCCGAACAGCAGCCCCCAGAGCGCGTGCGTCAGCTCGTGTGCCATGACATATGCCTGAATCGGTTGCGGCAACAGGAACCACACAGCCAACCACAAGAAGAACCCGCCGCAAAGCCATAAGGTCTGTGGCGACATCAGCACACTGTTGTCGCCGACACAGCGTAGCGTCTCTAACAATGTCATGGTGACCGCCGCGCAGGCCGGCAGCAGCAACAGGCCAGTGACCAGCCGCAGCAAGCGCGGAATTAAATGCTTCATACTATGATTTCCCGATCCTGCAAGCACTCACGACGGCAGATCAAACCCGAAGTAGCGCACCGCGTTGCGGTAGCAGATGTCTTTCACGATCTCTCCTGTCCACTTCAGGTCAGCGGGTATGCGGCCAGCCTCGGTGTCGCGTCCTAGCATGTCACAAAGGATGCGGCGGAAATATTCGTGGCGCGTGTAGCTCAGGAAAGAACGGCTGTCGGTCAGCATGCCCACGAAGCGGCTGAGCAGTCCCAACTGCGACAGGGCCTCCATCTGACGCAGCATGCCGTCGCGCTGGTCGTTGAACCACCAGCCGCTGCCGAACTGCATGCGCCCGGCTTCTGGCCCGCGCTGGAAATTGCCCAGCATGGTGGCGATCATCTCGTTGTCGCGTGGATTCAGCGTGTAGATGACCGTGCGTGGCAGGGCGTCAGCATGCTCCAGTCGGTCGAACAACCGCGACATGGGCTGCGCGGCATGCCAGTCTCCGATGCTGTCGAACCCCGTGTCCGGACCGAGGGCCTGGAACATCCGGGTGTTGTTGTTGCGCAGCGCACCGTAATGAATCTGCGCGCTCCAGCCGGCGCGCGCGTCCATCGCCATGGCCTCGAACAGAAACGCTGAGCGGAAAAGCTCCGCATCTTGGGGCGTGACCGTGCCGCCGCCGCGCACACGGCTGAAAACAGAGCGCACCTCGGCTTCGGTGTATTGTGCGGCATAAACGGTCTCCACACCGTAGTCCGAGAGACGGCAATCGTTTTGCGCGAAGAAATCATGCCGCTTTTGCAGGGCCGAAAGCAAATCGTCCCAGCTCTTCACCGGCATGCCTGCCGCTTTCTCCAGTCGGTCAAGCCATGCGTTCCAGAACTCCGGACGGTCGATGGCCAGCGCCTTATCCGGACGCCAGGTCGGCAGCACCTTTACCGCAAAACCCGATGCCTTCACGGCCGCGTGATGCTCAAGCGTGTCGCAGGGATCATCGGTGGTGCATACCAGCTTGACGTTGCTGCGCTCCATCAGGCCGCGCGCGCTGAACCCGGGTTCAGACAGACGCTCCGAGGTGATCTGCCAGATCTTGTCGGCGGTCGCGGGCGTGAGCAACTCGAAAACACCGAAAAATCGCGCGAGTTCCAGATGCGACCAGTCGAACATGGGGTTGCGAAGCAGATAAGGCATAGTCTCCGCAAGTTTTTGGAACTTCTCACGGTCCGGCGCGTTGCCGGTAATGAAGCGCTCGTCCACCCCGTTCGAGCGCATGGCGCGCCACTTGTAGTGGTCACCGCCCAACCAGATGCGGCTGATGTTTTCCCAGCGCTTGTCATCTGCCACCTCTGCAGGCGGCAGATGACAATGGTAGTCGATGATCGGCATCATGGCGGCGTGGTTGTGGTACAGCTCGCGCGCGGCATCATTGCTCAATAGAAAATCATCGTGTATGAAAGTCTTCATGTTCCTAATTCCTAACTCCTAATTCCGCCCGGGAGCGTCTCCGCTCCCGGGCGGAACGCCAGCGGCAGCAACGCTCCCAAAGTCGTTTTTGTGATCCTGCCGCCCTTTAGTCGCACTATGAAAACCGGCATATCTGATCGGCAGAACTCGGCCATCACCTGGCGACAGGCGCCGCACGGTGCGGCGGCCTGCCGCATCCCGCCTGCGATTGCTAAAGCCGCAAATTCGCGGCAGCCCGCCCTGCCAGCCCTAAAAAATGCCG
>JAQVQN010000170.1 GCA_028701555.1 Kiritimatiellia bacterium
GAATGGCCAGAATATATTCGCCATCAGCCGGGATCTGGCAGAAGATTACCGGGTCGGGATTAAAGCGGTAGTCGTCGTTATAGGCTATCTCCCTTCCGTGTGCGTCGCAGAGCACCAGCACAGGCTGGAACCAGCCGGGCACGGCATCCGCCAGATACGGCACCAGCGCGCGGGCGTGCGTGGTGATGACCAGGCGCATGCCGCGGCGGGCTACGAAACGGTAGCGGTCGACCGAGCCGGAAGCGATCTGGCCGTTGACTGTGCAGGGCAGGCTGATGGAGGCCACGGCATCGTCGACATCGCTCAGCGATTCGGGGTCGGCCATGCTGCTGGTCATCTGCATCATCTCCGCGTCGGACATCATGTCGTCTTTGCGCTTGCCGGTTTCGACCGGAGCGCGTTTGACCTTGCGCAGACTTTGCGCCTCCTTGCCGAGAATCTGCCGATTGCTGGTCGGCAACGGTGCACCGGTGTATTCCGGCAGTTGGCCTACATGGAAGGGCATGGGGTTGGAGACGCCGTTTTCCGTGACCAGACGTATCTCGCGCTCGCCGGGCGGTGCGTTACTCTCGATGGTGATCTCGACGAGTGCCAGGTTGGCGATGGAGTCGCTTTGCGGTTGCTGCACGTATTCACTGAGCAGCTTGTCGATGCGGGCGGTCAGGTTTGAGACCGAAGCGTCGCGCCGCGCAGGCGGCAGCTCGCGCAGTTCGCGCAACTGTTCGCGCAGGATCTGGGTCTCCTGCGGGTTCATCTTCTTGTTGTACTCCACCAGCTCACCGCGTACGCCGCCGCCGTTTATATGCACGCCGTGCAGACCTTCGAGGCGCTGGCCACCCAAGGTGCACAGGAAGGTCGTGCCCTGCTGTCCGCCAGCGGGGTAGACGAAGCCGATGTAGGCCTGCGCCTGCGCCAGCGCGGCGGCGAATGCTATGAAAAGGAATAGGTAAAGGAGTTTCATAAAAGTTAGGAGTTAAGAGTTAGAAGTCGTAGGACAGGCGTCCCCGCCTGTCATGCGCGGAAGGCTCGGAGAGCCGTCCCTACCATTCGTGTTAATTTGTGTCCATTAGTGGTTCCATCAACCCCGGGCAACGCCAACTTCCGCACTTTAGAACTAATAAACGCTCCCACTTCTTTTCACATTATCTCCGTCAGGATGCCTGCGGATTTGACACGGTTGTTGTCAGCGGGCGGCAGTACGCGTGCGTCTGCTCCTTCTGGGTGTGGCAGCTTGGCAGCGGTGTCGATGCCCGCGAGGGCGTAGATCGAACCGAGCAGGTCGACCGGATATACCGGGCGGTCTTTGACTTCTTCGCCTTTGGCATCGGAGGAGCCGACGATCTGGCCGCCTTTGAAACCGCCGCCCGCGACCAGCACGGAGAAGACATTGCCGTAGTGGTTGCGCCCGCCGTTCCAGGGCGGCTGCCAGTCGACGCGCGGCGTGCGGCCGAACTCGCCGCAGCACCACACCACGGTGCTTTCCAGCAGTCCGCGGTCGGACAAATCCTGCAGTAGAGTCGCCAGCCCCTTGTCGAGGTTGGGGCACTGCCGGTTCATGGTTGCAAAATGGTTGGAGTGGGTGTCCCAGCCGCCGGGGTAGTTGATCGTCACATAAGGCACACCGGCCTCGACCAGACGGCGTGCGGCCAGGCAGTCCTGTCCAAAGGTGTTGCGTCCGTAGTTATCGCGCAGAGCAGCGTCTTCTTTGGAAAGGTCGAAAACATCCTTGCCCTCGCCCAGAATCAGGTCATAGGCGGTTTTCTCGGCCTCGGCGGCGGCAGCCAGCTCGGGGTTGCCGGGATGGGCCGTGCGCATGGTGTTGAGCGATCCCAGAAAATCGCGGCGCGCGTTCTGCCGCTGATCAGTGATGCCGCGGGCGATGACGCCCTCGACCTCGAAGCGGGCAGCGTTGGGGTCGCCGCCGGTGGCGAAGGGCTTGCAGCGCGAGCCCAGGAAGCCCGCCTCGGAAAAGCGGCCCTGCGGCTGGGTCAGCACCACGTAAGGCGGTATCAGCCCCTTGTAGCCGGCCTCGTAGCCCTTGATCAGGGCGAAGATCGCGCCGATGCAGGGATAGGCCAGGCGCTCGCCCGGCGGGTGGCCGGTCTGCATCAGGTAGGCGGCGGTTTCGTGACCGTTGTTGCGGTGGGTCATGCCGCGCACGAGCGAATACTTGTCGGCCTGTTTTGCCAGGTTTGGAAAGAGCGATCCCAGCCGTATGCCGTCGACATTGGTGGCGATCTCGTCCTTGAACTGGCCGGTGAAGTCATATCCCGCGTCCATCTTTGGGTCCCAGGTGTCGGTGTGGGACATGCCGCCCCAGAGAAAGACCTGGATCACGGATTTGGCCTTGGCCTTGACCACGGGCGCGGCGCGGACAGTGCGACCGGATAGCATGAGCCCGGCAGTGCCTAAAAATCCGCCGGCCAGAGCCTGGCGGCGCGTGATTTGTTTTTTCATTTTCATAGCACTCCTTTTGCGAAAGTTTTCGACGGGTATCGACAAGCTTCGACGGCTCCTGAAACCAACTCTTCCCTCTTTCCCCTTTCAGTGTCTGAACAGGAACTCGTCGCTATTGATCAGGGTCCAGGCCAGGTCAATGCCCGCGTCGCGTCCTTTGGCCACGCCTGAACGGGCGTAGGCTTCGACTTTAGCAGTTTCGCCGGGTGTCGGATAGCGCGAGAGTACAGACAGGTAAATGTCCTCAATCATCTCGGCCGGCTTGCGTTTGGGGTTCAGGATGCGCTTCATGTTGACGCCGGTGGCGAGCTTGTTCTGGATGTGGCTGGAGTTAAGCAGGTGCATGCGCTGCGAGGCACTGGCGCGGTTGACGCGCTCGTTGAGCAGGCCGGTCGCGCGCGCGGGACGTCCGAACAGCTCCAGAAAAGAACTGGTGATAGAGCCGTCAGGCAGGGCGACGGCAGGTTTGTTGGCGGGAATGAAGGTGAAAGGCTCGGGGATGGCGCTGGTGTATAGGTCAGTGGTTCCGGTGATTTTGTTGATGGCGTCGATCAGCACTTCGGCATCGAGCTGTTGCAGCGGATAGTAGGCGAAGAGCGGCG
This sequence comes from Kiritimatiellia bacterium, assembly GCA_028701555.1. GTDB lineage: Bacteria > Verrucomicrobiota > Kiritimatiellia > RFP12 > UBA1067 > JAQVQN01. The sequence goes on from JAQVQN010000170.1 coordinate 3,060, forward strand.
CGGCGCGTTCCAGCTTGTCGGCGGGAAAAACCGAGGAGAGCTGGTAGGTGCGCGAATTCATGATCAGGCGGTAGAGGTGTTTGAGGTTATATCCATTCTGAACCAGCTCCCGCTGCAGCAGGGTCAGCAAGGCCGGGTTGGAAGGCGGGTTGTCGGGACGGATATCGTCCGGCTCGTGTATGATGCCGCGCCCGAGTAGCCAGGCCCAGATGCGGTTGACGATGCAGGCTGAAAACATGTTGTTGTCCGACGCGGTCAGCCAGTCGGCAAAGAGCTCGCGCGGGTCGCGGTCCGGCGGCAGCGTCACGCGCCGGTTGCCGGGCAGTAGCGCCTCGACTGCGGGTTTGCCTTCGGTCTTGTTCGGATCCCAGAAGACGACCTCCTCTTTCCATTCGCGGGTGGGCTTGTAGCCGACCTGCGAAAAAAAGGAGGCCAGGCCTGCGACTTGATCGGCACTCCAGCGGTCGGCGCGCATTCCTAGGAAGGTCTGCGCCACTGCCGAAGCTATGCCTTCGGGAGAGCGGTCGGGCATGGCGCGATAGAAGTTGACCGGTCCGACGCGGAAATTGCTGCCGTTGGAGGTGAGCAGTTCGCGGGCGAAGCGGTCATAAGATTTGTTGGCGTGCAGCGAGGCGCGCAGCCAACGGTGGTACGCCTGGGCAGCGTTGGGCCAGAGGTTGACCGGAAACTCGGCCTTGATGCGCAGGATGTCGCTCCACTTCATGGCCCAGTAGTCGGCGAACTCGTCACGCTCGAGCAGATGCTCGATCAGCGCGCGCCGCTTGTTCAGCGAGGGGTCGTTAAGAAAAGCGCGCGCTTCGTCGGCGGTGGGCAGGGTGCCGATGGCATCGAGAAAGGCGCGGCGCAGGAAGACTGCATCGGAGCAGTATGCGGGTGTTATGTTGTTTTGCGCTAGTCCGCGGAAGACGAGCTTGTCGACGGCTGTCTCAGGCGCGGCCACGCGGTTCTCCTGATACAGCGCCGCCTCCGGGCGCTGCGCAACCGCGCCGCCTGCCGCCGCAAAAGACAGCCATAAAAGTGTCAAAGTCGGTCTCATCTCGCATTCCCCCTTGGCGCAATCGACCTCATCAAAACGCATGACTAGCCAGAAAAACAATATAATAACCGCAAAAGGTGTTAAACCAAAGCTTTTTCGTTGAGCTTTCGTATGAGCTTGAAGCACGGGCCCCATGGTTTGAGATGAAGGCTGGAGCGAAGTGACTCATCGCACTAGTGGGTTCTCCCGAATAATTCGCCGTTTCCTATACAAACAGTGTCTGCCAGCCAAAATTTGCAGGCTGTAAGGCATTAAAAAAAAAGCTAAAAAAGCGTTTTTACAGTTGACAGGAATGTTGATGTTTAATAAAGTCACCTCGTTTTCAGACCTTAAAAGGTTCTCGGACTCGGTGTCCGACCCTAGGCCAACGGCGCCGATGGATGTTAACCTGATGGGGCTCTGGATGTTACAGTAACAGGTCTCAATTGCCATTTGCGGCGGGTGCCGTCTGGCAGATTGAGATCGAACAAAAAAAGGGGTAATACTCTATGAAGAAGTTGGTAATGTTTACTTCGGCAGTGACGATTGCCGCAAGTGCATTTGCTTGGACATTTTGTGGTTCGACCACAGAATCAGGAGATTGCGAAATCCCGGTTTGGGATTTCAAGGCATCCGGCAAAGTTGCGAATGAAGGTAGCCGCGGCTACAAGTCGATCAACAAAGTCGCTATGAAAGGCGTCATTGTTGGTAATATGGAAGTGATGGAAGTAGAGGATCCGGAAGATCCGACTGTCACAAACAGCTTCTGCTGTCTTGAGAGCTTCAACGTTTACATCTATGAGCGTTCGATCAATGCTCTGATCAAGTTTGAAGATCAAGAAGTTGAAGTTCTGACGGCTTTCGGCAAGTATCTGAACGACATCGTTAACCTGAACACCCGCTCGGGCCGTGGCTACACGCTCGAGTCAGATGTGCTCTGGACGATGGAAGAAACAGATTGCCTCGGCGGCGCCATCGAGTTGCAGTTCGTCGGTTTTGGCAAGACCAAAGGCGGCGTGACGGCTTCCAGCCCGAACACCTCGGATTGCGGTGACAACAGCGTCGAAGGCTGCCAGGTCCGCGTTGACTGGCCGAGCTGGAACGGCTGGTTCACCGGTTGGTACGGCGATGCAATCTGCGACCTGACCTCGCCGATGTGCGAATTCGACTGCACGTTGGTCGAGGCTGTTGCCGGCGGCGTGTGGTCTGCTAAGTTGAACAAGAAACGTTCGACAATGACCAGCGTGAGCGCGGTCGAGAGCGTGATGGAAGGTGCTTTCCGCGCCGCTATCGTTACGCTTGATGAGCTTTGCGCCGACTGATTAGTCAGGACATTAAAGTTCTAAATCAAAAAAAAGCCCCTGCAAAGGGGCTTTTTTTTATGCCGTGCGCGGGTGGGACGGGCCGGGAGGGGGGAGTTCTAAAGTGCTAAGGTTGGCATTGCCCGGAAAGTTTTAACCACAGAGGCACGGAGTTTTTTAGGGGGCGCTGCTGCCGTGACTGCCGGTGCCGCCGGTGGTAGTGGCGGCGTCCTCGCCGCCGACGTCCGCGGCTCGCGGGGACGCTCGCCCTCCATTAAACGTATTACCGCAGGGTGGAAAGCACCACGTCATTTCCATGGCCCGGCCGTACGTCGGCGGGCGGGCTTGCGGGTTTTGCCTGGCATAATGCCGAGGTTCACGGGGCTATCGATCTTGGCTTTCGCGATCAGGTCATCCAGCATCTCGTCACGCCGTTTCTTAACCGCTTCTTTAAG
>JAQVQN010000171.1 GCA_028701555.1 Kiritimatiellia bacterium
CAGATAACTGTTGCTGTATTTGTTGGGCGACAGTTCCCAAGCGCCAGCCATGCCGATAGGGCTGTAAACTACAGCGGGGTGGCCGTCGACCTCCAGCGTCAAGATCTGCGGCGCGATGGCCGAAGAATTGTTGTGCGACTTCGCAAGGGCGGGGGTTACCTTCATGCTGCCGATCTCGTTCGGCAGGCGGAAAAGCGGGTGGTTCTGGTTCAGCATGTTAAAGGTAACGCCGGGCAAGACCCTGGCCATGTTCTCGCGGAATGACACATCAAAAGCTTTGCGCCCGCAGCAGGCTTCAGCGATGAGCAGGCCGCCGGCGCTGAGATAGTTGCGCAGGGCCGTGATCTCGTCCGGCTTGAGGGTGAAGGCCTCGTGGCCGGTCATGTAAAGCACAGGCGAGTCGAAGAGCTTCTGGTCGGTCAAGCGCATCTCGCGGGTCATGAATTTGACTGGCACTCCGGTACGCACGTTATATTGCGAAAGCAGGACCGAGAGGCCCACGTGGCGGGTTTTCCATTCGCCGTCGTAAATCACCTGGGCGATATTCATGGAGCCTGCGACCGATACTTGCTTGGCGTCTTCGAAACGGGTCTTTTTCATGTTCTCCAGCGTCCAGTTGCGCATGGCACTGGCGTAACTCAGGATGTTCATGCCCAACTGTTGGGCTGATTCCGGTTCGTAGGCGATGATGTTGTCGTCCTCCAGCGGGTCCCAGCCGACCTCCATGCCGAAACGCGAGACGATTGCGACGGTTCGGCAGTCGATGGTCACGCCGTCCAGCCAAGGCTCGTTGCCGTTGTAGACAGATCGCACGCCAGGACGGTAGTTCACCCGGTCGAGGTTGTAATAGGCGTGGAACACAGGGTGGTCTGGGCTCAGGCGGCGCACCGGAGCTTCAGGAAAAACCTCGTTCAGCACACGGATGGCCGAGTCGTAAAATGGTTTCGAGCCCATGCCAGCGTTGAGGATGATTGTTCCGCCGCGCAGCAGGTACTCGCGCAGCCTGCTCTTCTCCTCGGCGTTGAGGCTCCAGTGATAATGTCCCGAGCGATATAGGATCGGGTTGCGGTCGGGGTCTGCGTCGATCTCAGCGAAAGACTTTGCTTCGTAATCGTAGTCCACCTCGGACATCTCTTTCAAAGACTTGAGCAGATTGTTCAGGTCATTCGGGCGCGCGTTCCAGTCCTGTTCGCCGTACTGCGAGGTCAGCTTGGTGAACATCGTGGGCGGTTTGGGCGGATTTTTTTTCTCGGAGCGCGATGCGGGAGTGGCGGGCGGAGGCGGGTAGGGTATGAAGGTCTCGCCGCCCGCGATGTTGGCTGGCGGCGGAGGAGTCTCCTTGCGCGGCGGCGGCGGCACGAAGCCGGCCTCGCTGGAGCCGTCACCATCGAAAATGTGCTGACCGCAGACCGTAAGCGCGGTCGTAAGCGCTATTAATGCTGTAAAAGCCAATGGCAGGCTGGGCAGAACTTTTTTCATGGTAACCTCACAACATGATTTTTAATACACCAATACCGTATAAAGTATTGATTAAAGCGTCTGATAAGTCAAGCGGAGGTGATTTGCGATTGGAGCGCGATTCTGTTTTCAACTAAACTGAAATCGCACCTCCGGGATGACTTGGGCGGGCTCGATACCTGTCGGCGACCAGGATAGGTCGATGCGTAAACCGGTGAACCTCTCTAAAATTGAGTGGTCAGTGACGCAGATGGCTGACGAAAGGCTTGTAATCCAGCGGTTGTCGATCCGGTGGCAGATCATGCAGCGCCTGCGGCGATCGGTAAAACTAAGGATATCAGCGCGGTCGCTGCGGTCGCAAGTGTGTGTGCCGCCATCCCCTTTGAGGCACGGGGCTGTCTCCGAGATGAAAAGCGGCGTATGCCGATATACCGTAAGTTCAAGGCGCGGAGCCGAAATTTCGGGAACATAGCTATCCGCGCGAATGGCCTCCGCAAGAGCGACAGCTTCGTTGTGTGCGATTTCAGGCGAGAGAACTATACGGCGGAATCCAGTTGCGGCCAACTCGCGTGCCGCGAAGCGGTTCAAGGCGTACAAGCTCCAATCGGAGGAGATTGGACACACGCCGAAATCCGCGAGCAGCTGCATACCGGCCAGATCAGCGCACTCCCACTGATCCCAGCCTTTGCCGATAAGTTCGCGCACAGTTGCGCGCAAAGCAGCCGCCTCATGCGCGCGGGTCAGCAACGGCAGCGCCAATAACACGTTGCGTCCAGCATCAAAGGCACGCAACGTATCGGCGGCGACCTCAATCTGTCCGGGGTGATGGTGCCCTATGTTGAGCACGATGTCGCTGATGCCCTCTAGGCATGCGGACGACGGTAGCGGGGTGTCAACCCGCAGCTTGAGTGTCCAATTGACTGGGCTCGGCTGCTGGTTGTTGCGATGATCCGTCCCTGATTGCGCGGGGCGGGGCATAGCCAGGGCCGAGAATACTTGGACTGCCGCGCGTCTCTGTGTGCGCGACTCGTCCCAGACGCGGGTGAGACTGTCAAGCAGCGTGCGCCGGACCTCGTTCAGCTTTGATGGTGGGGCATAACAGCCATGCGGATCTTCAAGCGTCAGACTGCCGAGTCGCCAGAGAGTATGGCCGGTGCGTTCGAAACATTTTCTGACAGCCGCCTGCGTTTTCTCAGGTTGACGCGAAAGCGACAAAGGTGACTCAAAGCGTGTCTCCGCAAAAACTCTGCGGCTGTCGGAGCCGTATGCGCAAGCTCTGGCTGTTATGCCTGCCGGCGATAAAGCGACCTCAATGTCTGCCGGACGACCGACACATAAATCCGCCTCCCGAACTGCGGCAATTGGATAGCGGCGACGCACGGCTTGCGAGGCCGCACAGAAGACCGACGCGCCCGGTGGCAGCGGCGGCACATCGTCGTCCGGCAGGGCGATCTCGACCTCGGTGCCAGCAGGCAGGGCGATGACCGAGTCACGTCCGCCAGCCGGACGCATGCGGATGACCGCGAAACCGAAAGGCTTGCCGCCGCCGGTCTGCTCGACCTGAATGCCGTCGTGCTTTTCCAGCGGACGCTCAGTGGTCAGGCGCAACCAGCGTGTGCCGTCGCGCTCCCGGAACAGTTTCTGCACATGGCCGATCAAGGTGCCGCGGTGGCCGATGAAGTGCGAGTCGATGATTTTTTCCGAAGGAACTTCCAGTCCTTCCGCGTAAAGGCTGGTCCAGGGGCGGCTGAACACGGTTTGCAAGTCTTGAGCTAAAGCGCGTTCATTTTCAGGACTCAGCCTGCCGTCGAGCTTGCGGCGGTAATAGTCCGTGACGATCGCGACATACAGCGGGCTTTTCATGCGCCCCTCGATCTTGAGAGAACTGACGCCGGTGGCCGCGACTTTGCCAAGGACTGGAGCCAGGCAGAGGTCGCGCATGGAGAAGGGATAGTTTTCGGTGGACACAGTGTCAGACACTCCGCCGCACTTAAAGGCTTCGCGGCAGCAGTACGCGCAGCGTCCGCGGTTGCCGCTGCGCCCGCTGGTGAGGGACGAGAATAGACAAAGGCCGCTGACGCTGTAGCAGAGCGCACCGTGTATGAACACCTCGGTCTCGATACCGCATGATTGCGTTATCTCCGCCATTTCCGTAATAGTGAGTTCACGGGCCAGTACGACCCTGCGGAACCCGGCTTGGGCCAAGGCGCGGGCACCGTCAAGATTGTGCACGGCCATTTGGGTGCTGGCGTGCAGCGCCAAGCGCGGAAAATATTCGCGGATGATGCGGGCGATGCCTAGATCCTGCACGATCACGCCGTCTGGAGCGAGGTCGTCAAGCGTGTCTAAAAATTCGATCGCCTGCGGCAGTTCGTCTTCCGTGACCAGCGTGTTGAAAGTCACGTAAATTTTTTTTGCCGGCGCGAAAGAACGCGCATAGGCCAGCAGCGTCCGCAGTTCTTCAACGGAGAGATTTTCCGCCTCCGCGCGCGCCGAAAATCGCGGCAGACCGAGGTAAACCGCATCAGCGCCGTATTGGAATGCAGCGAGGGCGGCATCAAAGCTGCCTGCGGGAGCTAACAGTTCATGGGGCATAACTAATGCCTGTCCGAAAAAGTCTTTTCGGACAGGCATGCTCAGAGTTAAGGGTTCAGGACAATCTGAACTCTGGACCCTTATGGTGCGGACTTTGCCCGAATTAAATCTTCACCCAAATGTTGCCTTTTTTGGATGATGTCACGACCGCGTTGATGAACTTCATGCCGCGCACGCCAGCCTCGACACTCGGAAAGTCAAGCTCTTCAGGCTTGGCTCTGCGCTTCTCTTCCTTGGCTCGGATGGTGTCGGCGAAGTTGGCGTAGTTGTTGGCGAAAGCCTCAAGGAAGCCTTCGGGGTGACCGCTTGGGATACGGGTACCGCGCGCCGCTGTCTTGCTCTTATCGGCGACATAACCGTTGCCGCGTTTCCAAATCTCTTCGGGTGCGACTTGGCTGATCACGTGCAGGAAATTCGGGTTCTCCTGACTCCACCAGAGCCCCTTCTTGTCGCCATAGATCCAGATTTTGAGATTGTTCTCCTCTCCGACCGCGATCTGGCTGGCGTGGAGTAGACCTTTGACGCCCTTCTCGAAATGCAGCAGCACGTTGCCGTCATCGTCAAGCTTGCGGCCTTTCACGAAAGCGGTCAGGTCGGCAAGCACCTCTGTGATTTTAAGGCCCGTAATATACTCGGCCAAGTTGGCGGCGTGGGTTCCGATGTCGCCCATTGATCCTGCCGCGCCGGAGGTCTTGGGGTTGGTGCGCCACGAAGCCTGCATCTGGCCGCTCTTTTCCAGCAACTGCCACAACCAGCCTTGGGGATACTGCACCACGACCTTGCGGAGCTTGCCGAGGTCGCCCTGCTTGACCATGTCCTTGGCGAGTTTCACCATGGGGTAGGCGGTGTAGTTGTGCATCAGGCCGAAGACCACACCGGTCTTTTTTACCAGCGCTTCCAGATCCTCAGCTTCCTTCACGGTCAGGGTCATGGGCTTTTCGCACATGACGTTGAACCCGGCCTGGATGCAGGCTTTGGCGATAGGATAGTGGGTGTGGTTAGGCGTGCAGACAGCTATGAAATCGACACGCTCGCCAAGCGGCAGGGCGAGTTCGCCCGCGATCATCTCCTGGTAGGTGCTGTAGACGCGTTTGGGATCCAGCCCCAGCAGTTTCCCCTGCTTCAAACTGTTTTCAGGAACCACGTCAAAAGCACCTGCGGCAAGCACTATCCCGCCGTCCATGCGCGCGGCCTTGCGGTGGACCTCGCCGATGAACGCTCCGATCCCGCCGCCGACCTGACCCATTTTAAGAATACGCATATCAACTCTCTCCTTGGAAGATTTGAAAATAGTTAATAAATGATTTTTATATTACCTGATTGCCTATGCGAAGGGAAGCGCAAAGGAGTTTGATTACGCAACGGGACGGGAAGCAGGCGCACCCTTTCCATGCCCGCTCTCCCATCCTGAAAGTGGCGTATCCGTGAATATAGTGAAGGGAAGTGTTGCTTGGCTGGAACGGGAACGTTCATTTTTCAACGCTAAAAGTTCAAGGTATATGTGAAAATGACGACAGGGGAATGACATGAGTTTAGATGTTGAAGGCGCGGCGGGCGCGGGCACCAGGGGAAAACGCGAGAGTACAGAAAAATGGCCGAACAAGCGAAAAGGAGGGAAAAAAGAAAAAACCCCAGTAAAACAGGGGTTTTTAGATGGTGCCAGAGGAGGGAGTCGAACCCTCACACCCTTGCGGGCGGCAGATTTTGAGTCTGCTGCGTCTGCCATTTCGCCACTCTGGCACTTATGGAGCGGGTGAAGGGAATCGAACCCTCGTAAC
>JAQVQN010000172.1 GCA_028701555.1 Kiritimatiellia bacterium
CGCAGCGCAGAGGTGTAAGCGGCAGTTTTAAAGGAGATACTTGCAAAGTGTTTGGAGCGACCTCGCGTATGTCGGCCCCCATAGCGTTCAGCATACGCTCAGTGTGGTCGCGCGACGGGCCGGGCTCTCTAAGTTCGGAAACCCCGTCCGCCGCCAGAGCTGCGAGTATCAGGCAGGATTTCACCTGGGCGCTGGCCACCGGCAAGGCATAGTTGATCGGACGCAGGGCTGTGCCAGAGCGGGCGGCCAGTGCGAGAGGGGCGCAGCCGTTTGCCGATTCGATGTGCACTCCCATGCTGGCCAGCGGGTCGATCACTCGATCCATGGGCCTTTTGCGAAGCCCTTCGGAGCCGTCGAGTGTGGCAGGCACACCGGTGGCGGCCAGAGCGCCTGCCAGCATTCGTATGGTTGTAGCCGAGTTGCCGCAGTTGATCGGTGCCGGCGGCGGCGAAAAGCCATTAAGGCCCTTGCCGATAACTGTCAGGCGGTCTTGGTCGAGACCCCACGCGACGCCAAGACCTGCAAGGGCGTTAAGCATGGCACGGGTTACGCCTGAAACCAGAAAACCTTCAATGCGGCTCTCGCCCTCCGCCAGTGCTGCAAAAAGGGCCGCTCTGTGGGAAAGCGATTTGTCGCCGGGAAGGCGTGCCTCGCCTTTAAGGGGCGTGGGCGCGTACAGGGATAGGTCGAGGGATGAGTTCATTTTTGCTGTTTACAACAATTCGTGTCCATCCATGTTTCAAAATCTGGCGGCAGTCTTTGCCCGCATCAGTTCAAAACGCCTTTCACCGAGGTGTCCGCATCATTCCACCACCCTGGTTTTTTGGAGGAAACTCTGGCGATGTCCTTTGATGTCATTTGTATGCCGCGCGCGGAAACGTTTTTGACCAGTACCTCAGACGGGGTGAACATCTGCTGATGTATGCGTTGCGATTTAGCCGGCTTGTACTTGACGAAAACCGAGTCAGGCGTGCCTTCCTCAAAAATCAGGATTTTACTCTTCTCGGGTGCCATACGGTAATCCTTGTTTTGTATAGCCCCTCCGAAAGCGAAGCGTTTGATGTAGGTGAACCCGTAATCCGGCTCAGTGTAGACGGCGGTGAACAGCTTGTCACGGTCGAAAACAGAACAGTAAAGGTGGTTTTTATCCACAAAGAACTTGTCCGGTGGCGGCATCATCTTATAATGCCCGTCATTCCAAACCACCATAATCTTGTCCATGGAAGAGCATTTAAAAAGGTCTTCACCGTTACGGATGTCGGTGCCGATGTAACCGTTCTCGCGGTCGATCTTCAAGGTCAGCTCTGTGGCGGTCAGCGCACGGACCTCGATCTGCCCGAAAGGGGCTTGGGCGATCTTGGTCATGCGCGGGTAGACCTTCGCGTATTTTTTGACTAAAGCCTTCAGGTAACGGATTGCGTAAGCGCGTAAAGTCTGAAGGTTTTTTGAGACCTCTTCTTCTTCGGCAAGGATGTTATTAATCTCTTCGCGGTTACGGTTGATGTCGTAACGCGAAATGCGTCGGATTCTGATCTGCAGCAAGTGCTCCACATCATCTGCTGTTATATCGCGGCGAAGTTGTTTCAGGTAAGGCTTGAAGCCGTCCGTGACAGCTTGCCTGACATTTTCATAGGTGGTCTGTTCCTCGATCAGCTTGTAAATGCGTTTTTCGATGAATATCTGTTCCATGGTCTTGGCATGAAAGAGATCATCCAGCTCTTTTTGCCTTATCTCAAGCTCCCTGCGCAAAAGTTCAAGCAGTTGTTCCGTGCAGGATTTAAGGATTTCCGAAACCGGCATCTCGTGGGGACGGTTGCGGTAAAGCACGACCGGGCGGCTAGTGAGCGCGTATTCGCATGCGGTGAAAGCGTAGAGAGCCTTGATGGCCTGTTCCTGCGACACACCGGTGTTAAGCGTCAACTCAATCTCGACTTTTTCTGCCGTGAAGTCATGGATTTGCTTGACGGGAACTTTTTTCTTTTTGATCGCGTCTTCGATGTTTGAGATCAGCGATTCAGTGGTCTGTCCCCACGGCAGCGCGGTTATGACAAGTTTGTTTTGCTGGCGGTGCTCGATCACGGCGCGCAGTTTAACGCGCCCCGTGCCGTCGTCGTACTCCGACACATCCATAAGCCCGCCGGTCTGGAAGTCGGGCAGCACCTTAAAAGGGCGGTTTCTGATTATCTCGATCTGGGCTTCCAGAAGTTCAATGAAGTTGTGCGGGAAAATTGAGGTTGACAGTCCGACAGCGATACCTTCGGCGCCTAGCATCAGAAGCAGCGGCAGTTTTGACGGCAGCATAGAGGGCTCTTTATTGCGGCCGTCGTAACTTGGGATGAATGTGGTCAGCTTGGGGTTAAACAGTTCGCTGCGCGCTAGTTCTGTTAGGCGGCACTCAATGTAACGGGTTGCCGCGGCAGGATCGCCCGTGTGGATGTTGCCGTAGTTGCCTTGGCCTTCGATCAGGTAACGCTTGTTCGTGAGGTTGACGATCGCGTCGCCGATTGAGGCATCCCCGTGCGGATGGTACTGCATGGTGTGGCCCACAATATTGGCGACCTTGATGAAACGGCCGTCGTCTTTTTCCCAGAGGGAGTGCATTATGCGCCGCTGCACAGGCTTGAGCCCGTCTTCTACCGTGGGTATCGCGCGGTTGCAGATGGTATAGGAAGCGAACTGCAGGAAGTTGCTGTCCATGAGCTCGTGCAGCGGGCCATTGCCGCCGTGTGAGACCGCCGCAGTTTTTCGGTCTGCGGCAGAAAGGTTGGCCCCGCCTTGCGGCTGCGTTTCATCTTTTACGGTCGGCGGTGCGGCTGTGGGTTCGTTCAAAAGCTCCAGATCGTCGAAAAGGCTGGGCGGTGCGGCTGAAGTTTCCGGAGCTTGTTTATGTTTCTTGGCTTTACTCACGATAAAGAATCCTCGGTGATCACCAGATTGCTCATGATATATTGCCGTCGTTCGGGAGTGTTGCGCCCCATGTAGAACTCTATCGTGTCCGTGACGGCGTGATCCAGAGAGCTGTCAACGGGTGTTAGCCGCATGCTTTTGCCAATAAAAGCTTTGAACTCGTTCGGAGAGATTTCGCCGAGTCCCTTGAACCGCGTGATCTCGGGATTGGTGCCGCATTTTTGCATGGCGCGCAAGCGTTCCTCCTCATTATAGCAATAATGGCTCTCCTTTTTGTTGCGCACACGGAAAAGCGGGGTTTCCAAGATGTAGAGGTGGCCTTCTTTAATGACACGGTCGAAAAAGCGCAAAAACAGCGTGATCATCAGATTCCGGATGTGCAGGCCATCCACATCCGCATCAGTGGCAAGGATGACTTTCTGGTAGCGCAGATGATCGACGGTTTCTTCGATATCCAGGCTCTGCATCAGGTTGTAGATTTCCACATTCTTGTAAAGGGCGTCACGTTTGCAGTCGCAGACATTCAGAGGCTTGCCTTTGAGGGTGAAGATGGCCTGCGTGTTGACGTCGCGGCAGCTCACAATCGAGCCTGCGGCTGATTGGCCTTCGGTGATGAAGATCATGGTGTCAAGACCGGTTCCGCGCTGCTTGTGGAGATGGTGTTTGCAGTCTTTAAGCTGCGGCACTCGCACAGAGACGGCTCTAGAGCGTTCGCGCGCCAGCTTCTTGACGGAGTTTAATTCCGCGCGTAGCTTGCTGGTGTCTTCAATCTTGCTGATCAGTTTGCCGGCCTCTGCCGGTGCGCGGTGGAACATCTCCTCGACTACCCGCTTGATCTCCGCCACCAGATCTGAACGGATATCCTGGTTGCCCAGACGGTTCTTGGTCTGCGACTCGAAGACCGGATCTTTGAGCCTGATTGCGATGGCGCCGATGATGCCCTCGCGTACATCGTCGCCGTCGAACTTCTTTTTGCTGAAACCGTTTACGGCCTTAAGGATTCCTTCTTTAAAGGCTGAAAGATGTACGCCGCCGTCATTTGTGAACTGGCCGTTGACAAAAGAGTAGTAATCCTCGCTGAAACGGTTGGTGTGCGTGAAGACAAGCTCAAGCTGTTTTGAGCGATAATGGAAGGGCTGATAGAGCTTTTCAAACTGGGCTTCATCGTGAATCAGATCCAGAAGGCCGTTTTCCGAAACGATCTTGTTGCCGTTGATCTCCATGACCAGTCCGGCGTTCAGATACGCGTACATACGCATACGGCGCAGCACATGCTCTTCTTTAAACCTATATTTTTTGAAAATATCGGGATCAGGCGTGAAGCGCACGAATGTGCCGTTTCGTTCCGGCTTCGCACATTTGCCGGTCTTACGCGACTCGATCTGGCCCTTCTTGAAAAAAGCCTCGGAGTAGTGGCCATCGCGGAACGAGCGCACCTCGAAAACCGTCGAAAGCGCGTTGACAGCCTTGGTGCCGACCCCGTTCATGCCTACTGAGAACTGGAAAGCGTCGTCATTGAATTTGCCGCCGGTGTTGATCTGCGAGACGCAGTCAACAACCTTGCCCAGCGGTATGCCACGCCCGTAGTCGCGGACGGCGACCTCTCCTGAGTCATAGTTTAGGGAGATTTCGACACGCTTGCCGTAGCCCATTATGAACTCGTCAACCGCGTTATCCAAAACCTCTTTCAGCAAGATATAAATGCCGTCTTCGTACTGGCTGCCGTCGCTTGTACGGCCTATATACATTCCTGTGCGTGTGCGGATATGCTCAATTGCGGAAAGAGTCTGTATTTGTGCTTCGTCGTAACTATTTGCTGGCATGGCGGGTCAGTCGTGCCGACAGCCCTGAAGGTGTCGGCTAACACTCATTTTGCGGCGTTTTCAGTTGCCGCGGCGCTTTGGCGCCGGATGCTGTTAATGATAACCGATTCGGTTGGGACATCGCGGTGCCTACCAGAGACTCCGGTTGGTGATTTGGCAATCAAGTCAACCACATCCATGCCGCCGATGACCCGGCCAAAGACGCAGTAGCCGTATCCTGCATCGGTTTTGGCCTTAAAATTCAACGAATTGCTGTTGTCCACCAGATTGATGAAAAACTGGCTGGTTGCGCTGTCGACAAAGCTGGTTCTGGCCATGGCGATTGTGCCGCGTTCGTTGCGCAGACCGTTGTCCGCTTCGTTTTTGATGGGGGCGTTGGGTCTTTTCTGCAGCATGTCGCGAGTGAACCCGCCGCCTTGGATCATAAAACCGTCAATGACACGATGGAAGATCGTGCCGTCATAAAAATTGTTGTCAACATATGAAAGCATATTGCTGACAGTCGCCGGGGCTTTGTCAGGATACAGTTCCAGCGTAATCTTGCCTTTGTTCGTCTCGATTATCAGATTCACCGTTTTCGACTCCTTTGGCGCTACGGCCTGCATTGTAATTGCAGACTGGATGACATCAGCCTGTGCAAAACCTGAACATACCAACAAAGTTGTTATAAAAACTTTCATGGTTTCCCCCTCTACTTATAACACTTTAAAGTTTACGTTTTTTCGCCAAAAAAATCCAGTCTAAAAAGATAGGCGTCGGATCGCTGCCCAATTGACCAATGGGCTTTAATAAATTTATCTTGTCAAACATTGGTGCGGGTGCGGGCATAGTAACGGGGCTCTCACTCGGGTTTGTCGGCGATGCGGTATAGGTGTGTCTTCGTACGGAGGATGAAGGAGTCTGCGAAGACGGAGGGGGAAGCCATGAAACCGGCATCTAGGCGGCTGTCGGCTAGTTGCTCGTATTTACGTCCGGCGCGGATCACTATGGTTTTGCCGGATGCTCCGAAGAAGTATACGCGTTGCCCGTCGTGAACTGGCGAGGCGATCTGGTTGCCGCCGAGCTTCTCGCGCCAGAT
>JAQVQN010000173.1 GCA_028701555.1 Kiritimatiellia bacterium
GGCCTTCGGCAAGCACCTCCTGCACAGTGCCGACGAGGCGTTGGTTAATCAAGGCACCGCGCAAATCCTGGTCAGCCAGCAGAACCTGGTTGCGGCGCATTTTTTCGTCGTCAGGGACATCGTCCGGCAATGCGGCGGCGGGTGTGCCCGGGCGCGGCGAATATTTGAAGATGAAAGCGTTGTCGAAACCGGCCTCTTCCATCAGTGTGCGAGTGTCTTCGAAATCACTTGCGGTTTCGCCGGGGAAGCCCACGATGACATCGGTAGTGACGGCTATGTCGGGCATGGCATCGCGCAGGCGACGTATGGCGCCGAGGTACTCGGTGCGCGTGTAACCGCGGCGCATGGCTTCGAGGATGCGGTCAGAACCGGATTGGCAGGGAAGGTGCAGGTGGCGGCATACCTGCGGCAGCGAGCGCATGGCTTGGACCAGTTGGCCGGTGCAGCCGGAGGGGTGGCTTGAGGTGAAGCGTACGCGCGCGATGCCCGGGATTTCGGTGACAGCCTCAAGCAGGCGCGCGAACGGCTCGGTGAGGCCGAGCCGGCTGGCGGGTGTGTTGTCCGCGAAAACAGGATTCTTCAGCCCGTAGCGCATGACACTCTGGCCCAGCAGCGTTACCTCGCGGATGTTGTTACGCGCCAGTGCGGTGATCTCGGCGACGATCTCATCGGCAGGGCGGCTGTACTCGGCGCCCCTCACGTCCGGCACGATGCAATAAGAGCAACGGCGTTCACAGCCAAGAAGGATGGTGACGAAAGCTGAACAGGCCGTGCCGTTGTGCGCATCAGGCACATCGGGGGTTTCCAGCAGGTCAGAGATTTCGCAGATGCCGGTTTCTCCGTTTAGCACGCGCTGCACCATACGCGGGATGGCACCGCAGCGGCGCGTGCCCACCGCGAAATCCAGAGCCGGGACTCGTTTAAAGATATCGTTGCCGAGCCGCTGTGCCATGCAGCCCATGACCCCGACTATCAGTCCGGGTCGGTCACGCTTGGCGGCGCAGAGCAGGCCGAGTTTGCCGAGCGCCTTGTCCTCGGCCTTGCCGCGAACGCTGCACGAGTTGACGACGATCAGGCGAGCCTCGGCTTCGGAGGCGGCCTGTGAATGTCCGGCGGCTTCTAGGATGGCCGAAACGGATTCAGAGTCGCGGACATTCATTTGGCAGCCGTAGGTGTGGATGGAAAAAAGCATGAAGAGGGAAGAGTTAAGAGTTAAGAGTGTAGAGTAGAGATTGGCGATTAGAGATTGGTGAGTGGTGAGTGGAGAGTGGTGAGTGGAGAGTGGTGAGTGGTGAATGGTGAGTGGTGAGTGGAGAGTGGTGAGTGGTGAGTGGAGAGTGGTGAGTGGCGATTCAGGGTGATTAGTTCTCGGATGGGGGAGAGGGCCCGGTTGAGTCGGAAAATTGGTCGGTGATGCGCTCGATGATATTCACATACGACCAGTCGGGGTCATCAAGCGTTCCGAAGACCCTGAACTCCAGCAGCATCCGCGAGAAGGGCAGCGAAAGAAAATGGGTTATGCGTCCGGCGATGGTGCGCTGCCGGAAGATGTTTGCGCGGACCACAAAATCAACCTGGTCAGTATCTATATTGTAATAACCACGGCCGTTGATGCTGAAGACATTACCTTCGAGCAGCAGGTTTTCGGTATACAGGACGCCGTTTGTGATGGTGAAGTCCATAGAGCCGGAAGACTGGTTGACCACCGCAGAAAGACCCGGTATGTTGCGGGTGAGGTAATCCGTGAAGCCGGCGAAGATCTTCATGCGGTGTATCAGTCCGTCCGAGATGCGGACTTTGCCCGTGCCTGAGAGCTGCGGAACGGTCTTGCCGCTGGTGGGGCCGGATATCTGTATGTTACCGGAAACCAAACCTGCTCTGGCGTTTGTCACGTTGAAAGCCTGCGAAAGCTCGTCGAGACCGACCTTGTCGAGTGTGACATTGGCGTTGAACACAGTCGCGCTGGCGGCATATTCCGGAAAGTTAAAGAAGATGTCGCCTGTCACTTTGCCTCCGCAGTCCGCTGTGCCGGTCACATTGCTGATGCGCGCTGTATAGCCGGTGATGGAAAGGTCGCCGGAAAGATTATTCAACGGCAGGTTTAACACCGAGGCTTTGCCTAGACTGATTTTACCAGCGACATCGTTGGTGACTGAGCTTTCTTGCGCTGAAAGCGCGATCACGCCTTTCGCGGAGAGGGTTGGCTCAGATAAAAAGCGCACACGGTCCAGCTCGCCGCGGTTCAGGATGTTTATGATGTCCAAAAGCTGCCCGGCGGCCATGTCGGCCTCAGCTTCCAGTTCCAGGCCTTCAGTTTCCTCGCGGTAGACAAGGCGGCCGTTGACAGGGCCGGTGGAACTTCTAGCTGACAGCGGATGGATCACGACCACGGTATTCGCGTTTGTTTCTGAAGCCACGATTGTGCCTTTTGCGAATTCCATCGGCACGCCCCGGTAAGCGCAAGGGCCCACATCCAAATCCAGCACAAAGGCAAAGTCGCTGTTGTCAATGTTCACGGAGATGTCGAAATCGGCATTGATCGGACGTTTGATATCGGAGAAGCATTCGATTTGTTTGACCGCGCCGTGGGCGTGAAGCTCTTTTAAAAGAGGCACGATATTGTGCGGGAGGGCCTGTCCGGCCACCTTGCCGGCGACAGTGCGTTCCTTAAGGTCGACGGTGGCGTGGCCGGTCACGGCCATTTCGAAGGTTTTGTCAGGCCATTTGATGCTCAGGTCTGAAATCAAGATCCGGTTGTTGTCGACATTCACCATGGCGGATAATTGATCGGCGGTGACACCCAGAATGTCTACGCTTTCAAGATGCAGTGGGAAAGGCGCTAGATCGGGCATTTCTTTACGGGGTTTGGGATCTTTTTTTTCCTTAAATATTTCTGGTGGAGGCAGGGATGGCATTGAGAGGTTTTTCAAGCTGACGCCTCGGACGCGCTCTTTCAAAGGAAGGGTTGGGCTGAAAGACAGGTTCACGCAGACCTCATCGGCCGAAACGATGGCACCGGACGCGACGCGCTTCGGCAGTGCCTTGATACGGTGCAGACGCAGGCCGTGTTTAAGACTGAACGAGGCACGGTCGATACGCACATGGACATCGTCATTGGAAAGGGCGGAGGCCAGATGGTTGAGGGCTGGCGAAGGGATGCCGCGGTCGAGCACGTAGAGTGCGAGGAAGGTCAAGCCTGCGAGAATCATCAGCAGCCAGAAAGCCGCTTTCAGCACTGAGCCTATAAAATTAAGAATTTTCCACATAAACGACCCTTATCGCCTTTGCGCCCGTCAAAGAATACATTATCCAAGAATCGCGGCATCGGGCAACAGGAAAGGTCGTCTGGCGAAAATTCGGTCGCGAGCGCAAAATGTTGAGACCGCGACCAGCGTCCGGTTCAACGCATCTGTGCGGCCAGAGCGTTGCCGAAGGCGCTGCATGAAACCTCGTTGGCGCCCTCCATCAGGCGGGCGAAGTCGTAGGTCACGGTTTTGGCCGATATTACGGCGTCCATGGCATTGATGATCTTGTCGGCGGCCTCGGTCCAGCCCATGTAGCGCAGCATCATTTCGCCGGAGAGGATCAGCGAGCCGGGGTTGACCTTGTCTAGATTGGCGTATTTGGGGGCAGTACCGTGGGTAGCCTCGAAGCAGGCCACGCCGGTGGTGTAGTTGATATTGCCGCCTGGCGCGATGCCGATGCCGCCCACGCAGGCAGCCAGCGCATCTGAAATGTAGTCTCCGTTGAGGTTGAGCGTGGCGATCACGTCATACTCGTTCGGGCGGGTTAGCAATTGTTGCAGGAAAGCGTCGGCGATACAGTCTTTAACCGTGATTTCGCGTCCGGTCTTTGGGTTTTTGAAAGAGCACCACGGGCCGTTGCCGATGGGTGTGGCGCCGTAAGCCTCGCGCGCGAGTTCATAGCCCCAGTCGCGGAAGCCGCCCTCGGTGAACTTCATGATGTTGCCTTTGTGGACGAGCGTCAGGCTGGGTCGGTCATTGGCGACGGTGTAGTCGAGAGCCGCTTTTACCAGACGGCGAGTGCCCTCGATGGAAACCGGCTTGATGCCGATGGAGGAAGTCTCGGGGAAGCGGATCTTGTTGACGCCCATCTCATTTTGCAGGAAGCCGATGACTTTCTGCGCCTCGGGGGTTTGTGCCAGCCATTCGATACCGGCATAGATGTCTTCGGTGTTCTCGCGGAAGATGACCATGTCGGTGCGCTCGGGGTGTTTGACCGGGGAAGGGACGCCCTTGAACCAGCGCACGGGGCGCAGGCATACGTAGAGGTCAAGCTCTTGGCGCAGGGCCACGTTGAGCGAGCGGATGCCTCCGCCGACCGGAGTGGTCAAAGGCCCCTTGATCGAGACCAGGTATTCGCGACAGGCATCTAATGTCTCGCGCGGAAGCCAGGTGCCTTCGCCGTAGAGTGCGTTGGCCTTTTCGCCGGCGTAAACCTCCAGCCAGGCGATTTTGCGGCTGCTGCCGTAGGCGGCTTCGATTGCGGCGTTCCAGACGGTCATGGCTGCCTTTGTGATGTCAGCGCCGATGCCGTCACCTTCGATGAAAGGTATGACCGGCTGGTCAGGGACGTTGAGAATCCCGTTGTTACCCATGGATATTTTTTCACCGAAGGACGGCAGTTTGATCTTGTCGTAAGCCATTGTTGTTTCTCTCTGTCAAGTTAAGTGTCTGGGTCCTGACGCTGCTGGTACCCGCAAAAGTAGGGAATTATAAGCCAACCAGCGAAAGTTTTGCAAATAAAACAACCGGCAGCCGACCGCGTGCCATTTTTTAGGTGAAAGGGCGGCGATAAATATGCTACTATTCGAACTCTTTTGAATTTTTAAGGTTTATGGAAAAGTTGGAGCTGTTCATAAAATGAGTAGAAATGACCTTTGGAAATGGCTGGTGCTGGCTTTTGTTGCGGTCTTGTCGGCTTATGTGGTGATACCGCCGCAGCAAAAGATACGTCTGGGGCTTGATTTATCCGGCGGCACCAGTTTCACGGTCGCGATCGACCAAGAGAAGCTGCGGGCCAACATTCGGTCTGAGGATACAGAGCTGACCGATGACGAGGTTCAGAAACGTGTTGGCAAAATACTGCTGGACGCAGATGCGCGCGCCATAGAGGTGATCCGCAACCGCATTGACGGGTTGGGTGTGAATGAGCCTGTGATTCAGGGCGGCAAAGGTCACCGGATAACGGTGCAGTTGCCGGGAATCAGTGCGGCACAGCGCGAGGCTGCGGAGAAGAGCATACAGAGCGCGGCCTTTCTGGAGTTCAAACTGGTTCACAAGCAGAACGATCAGCTTGTCGAGAAACTGCTGGCCACGGGGCGTTTGCCGGAAGGCTATGTGCTGGCTGAGGACGGTCGCGCATTCAAGCGTGCGGAAAACTACAACGAGCTGGTCAAGGAACCGGATTATGCGCGCCGCCTCTCGCTGTTCGAGGTTCCGGATCCGCGTTACGCCTTCATGCTGGAGAGGGTGCAGAACCCCAACGCCACAGTTACATACAGGCCTGTGTATGTTTTGCGTAAGTCCGAGATGACTGGCGAGGCGCTTTCTAGCGCGGCGGTGGAAATTGAACCTATGACCGGACGTGTACATGTTTCTCTGGTCTTCAACGCCAAAGGAGCGGCGGATTTCGCGCGCCTGACCAAGGCTTATGCGCCGCGCGGCTCGCGCAACAAGGAGAGATATGTCGGACGCCAGCTCGCGATCGTGCTGGACGATACGCTTTATTCGGCGCCTGTGATTCGCACTGAAAT
>JAQVQN010000174.1 GCA_028701555.1 Kiritimatiellia bacterium
ACTTCGCGTTCTGGTCGTTGTCAAAGAGTATATTCTCGGGCTTGACGTCGCCATGCACCATGCCGGCATTGGCCGCCTCTTGCAAGCCGTCTGCGATCTGAGCCCCTACATGCATAACAACCGCAGGCGCCACAGCACCCTGGTCGGTTATCATCTGATCCAGACTTCCTCCCGAGACCAGTTCCATCACGATGTAAGGCTGGCCCTTTTCTTGACCGAAAGAATAGATTTGAGCAATGTTGGGATGATTCAGCCGGGCAGCGGCCTGCGCCTCGCGCTGAAATGTCTGAACGAACTGCGGATCGTCACCGAGCTTTTTAAGCATGACCTTGATGGCGACCTCACGCTTCAACGCCTCGTCCCTGGCGCGGTAAACCCCGCCCATGCCGCCTGCCCCCAGCATTTGCAACAACCGAAAAGGCCCCAACATAGCCGGCACCTGGAATTCGAACTCACACGAAGGGCATTGGACCAACGCGAAGGCAGGTAACCCACTGACATCCAACACCGCGCCGCACTTGGGACATGCCGCGCTGTTGACCGGATCAGTAATAATAAAAGATGCGTTTTCGCCTTCCATAAATAGTCCTCGCTTCGCCCATGCGCCTGTCAACATATGTCTGTAACAAAAATAGACCTAATATGATGCCGTAATTCGGATGTTTTGTCCATGACCAAAATCGACTTTAGATTGCATCTTGCGCGCTGCTTATGCTATTACAAAAGTGTGTTTGGAGGAAGAAAGCTCGATGCGGACATTTATCTATGCTGTAAACCTTCTGCTGGCGGCATCCTTGGCATTGGCCAGTGACCGGCAGCTACCTGTAGAGGTTTGGCAGGCTCACGCCGAAACGGTCAGGCAAATGTCAGGCCTTACACGCTTCTATGCTCTCAAGGGGAAACTTGAAGACAGCCAGGACATGGCTGGTTCGCCTTCCGCTTTGAGACTGCAAAACGAAAACGACGTCGGCTCTCAGTGCGCCACCGGACGCGTCGCGGGCATAACGGCAGTGCTGCTGGACAGCGAGTGTTTCGCTGCCGACGCGCTGGAGTTCACGACCAACGCTTTTACGGTCGCGCTCTGGCTGCGCCCGCTCGGCATGGGAACAAAGACCGGCAACAACAGCGCGAACGGCATGATCGTCTGCAATGGCAGCGGTTATTACGACGGCTGGCGTCTTGCCATCTATAATTGGAAGTCTTGTCAGCCCACGATCGATATCGGACGCACCAACGGAGCCTTCTCCGTTACATCCGCGCAAAGCCTGAACCCGGGATTCTGGAACCACCTGGCCGCAACCTGGAACGGACACACTTTAAGAATATATGTCAACGGCATGCTGTCAGCCGAAAAAGATTACAACGGAGCTTATGTGCAGCCCAAAGATTTCTTGCGCGTCGGCTATGCTAATTACGGTGTGGGTTCATTAAGAATGGTTTTTGACGAATTGGCAACATTCGGACGCGCCTTACAGCCGGCTGAAATCGCTGAACTATCGATGCCCGGAGTGCCCCTGCAATCTGCGCTGCGCGGGATCGTGAACGAGATCCAGTCCGCCCGGCTGCTGAATGACAATGGCGCCAGGGCGCGACTGTCCGGGCAGCAGCTAGCCGACCACCCAGATGCCGAGACCGAATGGAAAATATGGGGCGCTCTATCGGCTGTCGGCTTGAAGCCAGACTCATCCCCCACATGCAAAAAAAACGACATCACAACATGCTCAGCGCTCTTTCGTGACCCAAATCTCCCAAATCATTTGCGCGGGCATGCCGCAGGCTTTCTCGTCAGAACGGCCAGGGCCGGTGTTAGCCTTTGCAGCGTTGTGCTTGAAAGACTGCCCGAGCAAATGGAAATGGATGCCGAAGAACAGCGTTTCTTCGGGTTGGCGCTGGCTCAAGCGTACATGCGCGAAGACAAGCAAGAGATGGCCGCGCAAGTGTTTAACCGGCTGCTGGAGTTCGACAGCGACCCGCACGGACAAGCGGAGGTGCGAAAACTTTTCGCATCTGCTTTATACGCAGCCAAACGCATGGATGAAGCGCGCCACCAAGTGTCCGCTATCTTCCATAACGCAGTCATCCCCCCGCACATACGCTGCATGGCGGCTTTATCGCTGGCGCAAATTTGCATGCGTGAGAACGATCAGGATGAGGCGCTTAGAACTTTGCTTTCAGCCGCAGCCATAACCAATGCCCCGGCCCATTTGCGCGCCGAGGCCGAACAGTTGGCCTCAGCGTGTGTCAACCGCGCCGCCGGGCGGCCGGTTCAGGATCACGAAGCCAGCCGCCAGAGACTGCGGCAGCCGCCAGAGCCTTCTGTCGTTTATTTCATAGCACCTAAAGGCAGCGACAGCAACAACGGGTCGTTTGAGAGCCCTTTCGCAACGCTCGAAAGGGCGCGCGATGCAATACGCGCGCAAAGGATCCGCGGGGCGCTGCCGGCAGGCGGTGCGACCGTGTACCTGCGCGGCGGCACCTATGCGGTCAAGCAGACGTTCACGCTAACCGAGATAGACTCGGGCAATTTCGGTGCTCCGGTGGTATACCGCGCCTGGAACGCCGAGAAACCCGTGTTTGACGGCGGGTTCCGCGTCAGAAAACTCCGAAAGGTCAGGGACTCTGCCATCCTTAATCGCTTGCCTCCGGAGGCCAGGGGAAAGGTCTACGCGGCTAATGTGATGGAGCAGGGCTACGACGTGTCGGCGGCGCCAAAGGGTTACGGATTCGGCATCAGCAACCAGACCGTCAGGGAGCTTTACCAAGACGGAGTGCCGCTGCAGCCGGCCCGCTGGCCGAACAACGGAACTATCATCACCGGAAACGTGACCGACTCCACCAACCTGACCTTCGCGTGCGCCGAAAGCCGCTTGCGCAAATGGGGAGATGCCAGTGACATGATGGTCAGCGGGCACTGGTACCATTTGTGGGCCCACTGCACTGCCCCGTCCGCCGCAGACACTGCGTCGGGAACCATTACCCTCAAGGAAAAGCCGGGCAATTACGGGATTGCTGCCGACAGGCCTTTCTATGTTCTGAACCTTCTGGAGGAGCTTGACTCCCCAGGCGAGTGGTTTTTAGATCGTGACAGCGGCATGCTGTATGTGTGGCCTGTGAAACACCCCTGGTTCAGCGAGATCACTCTCTCCCGGTTTGAACAACCGTTCATAGCTGCTTCCGGCGTTCGTGAACTAATGATCCACGGGCTGACCTTGCAGCACGGACAGCAGCACGGCATTACGCTGGAACGCTGCATCAACACTGTCGTGTCCGGCAATGTCATAAGGAGGTTCGGCGGCACGGCCCTGCAAGCAATGCATACTGCCAACCTGCGGGTTTACGGCAACATCATGCACACGCTCGGCCACACCGGAATGCGCATCAGCGGCGGCAACCGCAAAAACCTGACATCCGGGCAGATGGTCATCGAGAACAACAATGTCCACAGTTTCGGGCGTTGTTCACGGACTTACAACCCGGCCCTGCACCTGGAAGGTTGCGGTGCCCGCGTGGCGCATAACCATTTTTGCCGTGGACCGTCAAGTGCCATGCGCATAGAGGGCAATGACCACCTGATAGAGTATAATCTGATCGAGCACGTGGTGCAGGAGTCAGATGACCAGGGGGGCATTGACATGTGGGGCGACCCCTCATACCGCGGAGTCGTAATCCGCTTCAACCGTTGGCGCGACATCGGCGGCGGGCAGCACACGCCATGCGGCCAGGCGGCCATAAGGTTTGACGACGCCATCAGCGGCATGTTGGTTTACGGCAACCGGTTCGAGCGATCCTCCAACGGCAACTTCGGAGCTGTGCAGATCCACGGCGGTCACCACAACATTATCGACCGCAACCTTTTCGTGGATTGCCGCCACGGCATCAGTTTCTCGCCTTGGGGACAAAGCCGTTGGGAACAGTATCTGAAGAGTGACAGGATCGCCGCCCTGACGCTCACGAATGTGAACGTCCGCCTTCCGCCATACAGTAAACGCTATCCGGAACTCGCTGGCCTGGGCAATAATGCCGATTTCAACAGCGTGTGGCGCAATCGGTTTGTCGGCGTTGACAACCTTCTGCATAAGCAGCCTAACCAGACAGAGGTCTGGGACAACCGCGTTTCAGACGCATTGTCCGACATGGACGGGGCAACCTTTGACCCGACCTTCCCTCCGCTGCCGCTGGAATTGACGGGGCTGTATGACGACCCGATGCGCGCCGCCGAGTGAAAAGCTTTGCAAAGACATTTTGCGCAAAACGCGATACGCGCTCAAATGCAGACCTCCGTATGGCTCTTGCGATATTTTCCCGGCGAGACTCCCACAATCCTTTTAAACGTGCGCGTAAAATGGCTATGGTCATAAAACCCGGTTTCGCATGCGACATCCGCGATAGTCCGTTCGGTATTCTCCAGCAAAGCGCGCGCAGCGGCGATGCGCACCCGCAATAGATATTCATAGGGCGTTGTTCCGAATATCCGGTTGAAACGACGCTCGAACTGGCTCTGCGATACCCCCGCCAATTTCGCCAGCCGCTTGATGTCTAGACCCTCACCGTATTGCGAATGGATCATGGCCATGACTTCGGCAAAACGGCCGTGCCAGCGCGGAGTATCCCGCAGGTCGTCTATAATCCGATAAAACCCGACCACGCCGACAGGCTTTCCCCGCTTATCATATACCGCGAATTTGCTGTGCACCATGAGGCGGTCGGAATGTTCCGGTGCCGGCGCGATCTCATTGATCACCGGCACGCCGCTCTGCATCACCTCCCGGTCGCCCCGCACATAGAAATCTGCACGGTCCTTAGAAAAAAAATCGTAGTCCGTCTTGCCGATCGTCTCGTTCTCATTGTTAGCGTTGCAAAACTCGCAAGCGCGCATGTTGTTGAGCATGAATCTACCGTCACTGTCCTTCATGAAGAAACTCACGTCAGGCAAAAGGTCGATCAACCGGTGGAAGGGCGTCAAGTCACCTATCTTCTCAAGGAAACGCTTCTGCATGGTTTTCGCTTTCATGCGGATAGTATACATATTTTTTGCATCACTTTACCAGACTGCTTATAGTGTGCGTTCCCTAGTTTGCCAGCAGTGCAACAAAGGGCCGTTCCCGAGTAGGGTGCCCTTGATTATCAAGCAGGCGCGTGCGTGTGCCTGAACCTGGCCGGCGACTCCCCTGTGTCCCGTCCTGATATAGATTGACACTTTTCTTTAAGGAGAGAAGTGCGATGGGGCCAGTAATGCGGTATAGTGAGGCGTTCAAGCTGAAGGTTGTCCGGGATCTTGAGGAAGGCCGGTACGACAGTCCCGCCAGGGCTGGGCTGGCGCACGGGGTCAAGGGCAAGGGCACGGTGGCGTACTGGGTGCGCCGGTACGGCAAGAACCATTTGTTGAGAAAGGTAGTGATAGTCATGAAGCCGGAAGAGCAGACAGAGGTCAGGGAGTTGCGCAAGAGGGTTCGGGACTTGGAAAGGGCGCTTGTGGACGCGCATCTGGACGCGAGGATAGCCGATGCGCAGCTGCAGTTCGCCTGCGAGGCCGCAGGCATCGACGACATGGAGGCGTTTAAAAAAAAACACGCTGGCGGACTGTGAACACGGTGGCGGACCAGCCGGAAGCGGGGCACACAGTGACGGTCTTGTGCGAGAGGGTCGGCATGAGCCGGCAGAACTACTACGCGGCGCGGCGCCTGCGGAAACGCCGCGAGATCGACGAGGGGCTTGTCCTGGAGCTTGTCATGCGCGAGCGCAGGGTGCAGCCGCGCC
>JAQVQN010000175.1 GCA_028701555.1 Kiritimatiellia bacterium
A
Organism: Kiritimatiellia bacterium; assembly: GCA_028701555.1. Taxonomy (GTDB): domain Bacteria; phylum Verrucomicrobiota; class Kiritimatiellia; order RFP12; family UBA1067; genus JAQVQN01. The sequence goes on from JAQVQN010000175.1 coordinate 2, forward strand.
TGTGCCTTGGATATGATCTCGTCTTTGCTCTTAGGGCGGATCATGTCCTTAAGCCCCATTGAGACCCCGGCCAGACAGGCGTGTTTAAAACCCAGAGTCTTAAGATCGTCAAGCGCCTTGACAGTTCGTGCATGGCCTGACACCTGATGGCAGTGCAGAATCATGTCGGCAAGTTTACCCTTGTCAACTTTGTCGTTTACAAAGCCCAGTTCCCGGGGCCATGTCTCGTTGAATACGACACGGCCGGCGGTTGTCTCAAGAACCCTCAAATCGGCATTGCCGAAACGTTTGGTCTTTTGCCCGAAATCGGGATTGCGGAAGCGGATACGCGTGTGAAGTTTGATAGCTCCTTCTGCCACCGCCAACTCCACCTCGGACGCACTGCTGAAGAGCGGCAGGTGTTCGCCGTCAGCCGGGGTCTTGCCCGCGATACGGTTGGCGAGCTTATCCGCCTGACTGGGAATTGTAAGATAATAAATTCCCAACGCGATATCCTGGGTAGGCGTCATGATCGACTTGCCGGAAGCCGGCGAGAAGATCGAGTTTGACGACATCATCAACAACCGACTTTCAAGCTGCGCCTCAACCGACAACGGCACATGCACCGCCATCTGGTCGCCGTCGAAGTCAGCGTTGAAAGCGGTACAGACCATCGGATGTATACGAATGGCCTCGCCTTCGATCAACACCGGCTCAAAGCTCTGGATTGAAAGACGGTGCAAGGTCGGGGCGCGGTTGAGCATCACCGTCTTGCCCTTGGTCACCTCTTCCAGGATATCCCAGACCTGCTCGTCATGACGTTCGATCATCTTGCGCGCCGTACGCACGGTATGGCAGATGCTCTTTTCTTTTAGGCGACGGATTATGAACGGCTCGAACAATGTCAAAGCCATCTTTTTGGGCAAGCCGCACTGGGTTATTTTCAATTCGGGGCCGACCACGATCACCGATCGTCCGGAGTAGTCCACGCGCTTTCCAAGCAGGTTCTGGCGGAACCGTCCGGTCTTACCCTTGAGCATGTCGCTCAATGATTTCAACGGACGGTTGCCAGCACCTGCCACGGCGCGCCCGTGCCGACCATTGTCAAACACCGCGTCCACGGCCTCCTGCAACATCCGCTTCTCGTTACGCAGAATCACATCCGGCGTTTTAAGGGAAAGCAGGTTCTTGAGGCGGTTATTACGGTTAATGACACGGCGGTAAAGATCATTCAGATCCGAGGTCGCGAAACGCCCGCCTTCCAGCGGCACCAAAGGCCGCAGCTCCGGCGGTATTACCGGCATACAATCGAGGATCATCCATTCCGGGCGAGCACCGCTGACGCGGAACCCGTCAACGATCTTCATGCGCTTGGTGATCTTTTTGCGCGTCTGCTTGCTGCGGGTGGTCTCGATCTGCTCCTCCAGATCCTGCATGAGCTGTTCCAGATCAACCTTGTTCAGGGCGCGACGAACAGCCTCTGCGCCCATCATGGCTTCAAAATTATCGCCGTATTTCTCGACAGCCTCCTGATACTCGGTCTCGTCCATCACCTGCATCATCTTGAGAGGCGTATCACCGGGATCGGTAACCATATAGTCTTCATAATACAGTACACTCTCCAGCTCGCTGGCGGTCTTGTCCAAGACAAGTCCGATACGGCTGGGGCTGCACTTGAAGAACCAGATATGCGATACCGGCACAGCCAGCTCGATCGTGCCCATGCGTTGCCGCCGCACTCGCGAAACCGTGACCTCAACACCGCAGCGGTCACAAACTACGCCTTTGTGCTTGATCCGCTTATACTTGCCGCAAGCACATTCCCAATCGCGTGTCGGCCCGAATATACGCTCACAGAACAACCCGTCGCGTTCTGGCCGATACGTGCGGTAGTTAATGGTCTCGGGGTTGCGTACCTCGCCGTGACTCCATGAACGGATGGTTTCTGGCGACGCCAGCGTGATGCTCACCGCATCATAATGCCCGCCTGCGTCAAACATCCCGCCAAACATCTCTCGCGCTGCATAAGGATTCATTTTGAACCTCCTGAAAAATTTCTTTAGATTCTCTGCATTTCAGAAGCCGAAACGGCGTTATCGCCGCCCAGCAACTTCATGTCAAGGCACAGACCCCGTAACTCGTGCATAAGCACCGAGAATGACTCGGGCATGCCGGCATCCAGCGTGTTCTGCCCCTTTACGATAGCCTCGTAAATGCGGGTTCGCCCGCTGACGTCGTCGGACTTGACCGTCAAAAGTTCCTGCAGCGCATAAGAAACGCCGTAAGCTTCCAGTGCCCAGACCTCCATTTCGCCCATACGCTGCCCGCCGTATTGAGCTTTGCCGCCCAAAGGCTGTTGGGTCACCAGAGAATAAGGCCCTGTCGCCCGCGCGTGGATCTTGTCTGTTACCAGGTGGTGCAGTTTCAGCATGTAGATCTGCCCCACAACAACCCTTTGGTCAAAAGGATCGCCGGTGCGACCGTCATAAAGCACCGTCTTGCCGTCCTCGTTCAACCAAGCATTGCCGCCGATCTCTTGCTCCTGCACCTTGCGCGCATCTTTCAAAAGCTTGTCGATTTCGTTCTCCTTGGCGCCATCAAAGACCGGCGTAGCGGAGTGAATCCCGAGAACTTTACAGGCTATGCCCAGATAAGTCTCAAACAACTGCCCCAAGTTCATGCGCGAAGGCACACCCAGCGGATTCAGCACAATGTCAACCGGCGTGCCATCAGGCAGAAACGGCATATCGCAGTCCGGCACGATCTTGGCCACAACGCCCTTGTTGCCGTGCCGTCCCGCGAGCTTGTCACCGACCGAGAGGTTTTTCTTCTCGGCAATATACACGCGCACTTGCTTGATGACTCCGCCCTCATCGATGATGCCGTCCACTTCGGCAAATTCGCCTTTGCCGTGGTTTTCATCCAGATCTTCGAACTTAGGCCTGAACCCGTTAATGATCTCTTCGATCTTCTGCTGTACCGGGCTGTTCTCAATCTGAATGTGATTATGAGCCTTGGCCAGCTTGGCCAGCAGCGTCTTGGTGATCTTGCGGTTGGCGGGTATGATGATCTCGTTTGATTCCACATCCAGCACGTCCAGCGGGATTTTCTCTCCCAACAGAATGTTGCTTAACGCAGTGGTCAGCTCATCTTCCAGCGCAATACGTTTCTTCTTGCGCTCTTCTTCAACATCCCGGACTTCCTTCTTCTCCTCCGGGGATACCGACAGCGACAGGAAGGGTCGCCGCACATCCTGTTGCGATGTGACCTTGACATCCATCACAATCCCGTAAACACCGCTCGGCACCGTCAGCGACGTGTCACGCACATCTGCGGCTTTCTCACCAAAAATCGCCCGCAGCAGGCGCTCTTCAGGCGCCAGCTCGGTTTCGCTCTTGGGAGTGATTTTGCCAACCAGAATGTCTCCAGGGCGCACCTCTGCGCCGATACGCACGACGCCGTCAGACCCAAGGTTTTTCAGAGCCTCCTCGCCGACGTTAGGTATATCACGCGTGATCTCTTCCGGACCTAGCTTGGTGTCACGCGCACCGACTTCGAATTCTTGAATGTGGATCGAAGTGAAAATATCATCACGCACAACCCGTTCACTCACCAGAATCGCGTCTTCAAAGTTATAACCAGTCCACGGCATAAAAGCCACCAGCAGGTTCTTGCCCAACGCCAACTCTCCTTGGTTGGTGGCGGGGCCGTCTGCCAACACTGTACCTTTTTTAACCGGCTGGCCAACCTTGACGATCGGTTTCTGATTAAAACAGGTGCCTGCGTTACAGCGGCGGAACTTCTGCAATAAATAGCGGCCAGCGACTTTGCCGCCCTCCGGCTTCTTCGCCTTGCCGGCAGGCATCTTGCCATCGGGTGTCACAAAGATCTCGTTTGCCGACACATACGCGACTATGCCGTCTTCTTCCGCCAAGACCGTCACACACGAATCCTCGGCGGCGCGCATCTCAAGCCCTGTCGCCACGTAGGGACGCTCCGCCTTAAGAAGCGGCACGGCCTGGCGCATCATGTTGGCGCCCATCAATGCCCGGTTGGCGTCGTCATGCTCCAAAAACGGTATAAGGCCGGCGGCGATTGAAACCACCTGCATCGGCGAGACATCCATGTACTCGACCTTGGACCGGTCCACATCTTCAAACTCAGTCTGGTAACGGCAAGTGACGCGCTCTGAAGTAAAGCTGCCGTCCGGATTCAGCTCGGAATTAGCCTGCGCAATTACGAAGTTCTCTTCCTTGTCGGCCGAGAGGTACTTGACCTCTTTCGTGACCTTGCCGTTTCGCACCACGCGATAAGGGCTTTCAATAAAGCCATACTCGTTGATACGCGCATATATGCCCAATGATGAAATCAATCCGATGTTCGGGCCTTCCGGTGTCTCAATCGGACAGATTCTACCATAATGCGACGAGTGGACGTCGCGCACCTCAAACCCGGCGCGTTCACGGCTCAAGCCGCCGGGGCCCAGCGCCGAGAGGCGGCGTTTATGCGCCAACCCGCTCAGGGGATTGGTCTGGTCCATAAACTGACTGAGTTGGCTGCGTCCGAAAAAGTCCTGCACAACCGCTGACAGCGACTTGCTGTTGACCAGACGCGCCGGCGAAAGCACTCCGCTGGCGGGATCGAAAAGCTGCATGCGCTCGCGTATCAGGCGCTCTGTGCGCGCCAGACCCACGCGGCACTGGTTTTCGAGCAGCTCTCCGGCAGTGCGTATGCGGCGGCTGCCCAAATGGTCGATATCGTCCACATGATCTTTACCAACATAAATGCGCAACAGCAGCTTGATAGCCTCGATCACTTCTATGCCGCTCTCGTGCAGCGTGCGGAGATCCGCTGGAACCTTGTCTGTCAAACCAAGTTTCTGGTTGATTTTATGCCGGCCAACCTTGCCCAAGTCGTAACGGCGCGGCTCAAAAAACAGCCGCTTAAGTAAAGTTTTGGCGTTTGAAGAAGTCGCCGGATCGCCGGGACGTAACCGCTTGTAAATATCCTTGAGCGCCTCTTCTTCCGAATGGATGCCGACTTTAGCGTCTTCACGCAACGTTTTGATCAGCACGCCCTCATCCACTGAAACATCAACAACTTCGATCGTCCCGAATCCGGCTGCCGCGATCTGCTCCAGCAGCGCGGGCGTGATCGGATCATAACGCCGAGCCAGCACAGCCTGCGATTCAACATCAATCAGATCGTCCTTCATCACCAGAGATTCCAAGCTCTCCGTCGTGTAGGACTTCTTGACCGCCAGCTTTTTGAATGTGTAAAACAACTCCAGTATCGCGTCGTCAGTACCGTAGCCCAAAGTGCGCAGGAAGGTCGTCGCGTAAAACTTGCGGCGGCGGCGGCGGCGGTCCATATAAACCCACATGATGTCGCTGGAGTCAAACTGGATCTCGATCCATGAGCCGCGGTCCGGAATGATACGCACTGAGTACAGCGTCTGCCCATTAGGATGCTGAGCCTGCTCCGAACAGATTCCCGGGGAGCGGTGCAATTGCGACACGATCACGCGCTCAGCGCCGTTGATGACGAATGAGCCGTCCCGAGTCATCAGCGGGATCTCGCCCATGTACACGTCTTCTTCGCGTGTCTCGTCTCCGTCTTTCAAGCGGAATGTGGCGTGCAGGGGAGCGGCATAGGTGTTGCCATCTGCCAGCGAGTTCAACTCGTCAGCCTTAGGCTCGCCAATCTCATACTTGACAAAATCCAGCGTGTACCTGCCGTCATAGCTGTCTATC
>JAQVQN010000176.1 GCA_028701555.1 Kiritimatiellia bacterium
CTGCGCGAGTATATCGGGGGGAGCCAGTTGAGTTATTAGGGAAGAGGGAATAGTTAATAGTTGAAGGTTGATGGTTGATGGTTAATAGTTGATGGTTGATGGTTAATAGTTGATGGTTGATAGTTAAGAGTGAAGAGTGAAGAGTTGGTAGGGACGAGGGAAAAAGAGGTGAATGATGAGTAAAGAATTGGAAGAGGGCAGCGAACTGACGCTGGATTTCGCCAAAATCGCAAAAATTGCAGAGACCTGTAGAGACGCCATACCTGTGGCGGTTCAGCATGCGGACACAAAAGAGGTTATTCTGGTGGCATACACCAACGAACTGGCCATGCGCAAGGCTTTCGCGGAGCGCACCCTGGTGTTGTGGAGCACGTCGCGCAACGTTCTTTGGGAAAAAGGCAAGACCTCTGGAGAGACTTTCGACCTGCTGGATGCCCGGGTGAACTGCGAGCAGAACTCGCTGCTGTATATCGTGCGCCCCAAGCGCGGAGCGATCTGCCACACCAAGAACAGCAAAGGCGAGCCGCGCAACTGTTATTACCGGCGGATTGATTTTGACACGATGGAACTGACGAATCTCGATCCTTGAGGCCAAGCCCACTCGTGGGCCGGTTATGATAGAACCACTGATCGACACTGGTAAACACGGATTATTCTCTTTTTTTGACAGAAGGTAAAAACATAGCGGTTAATTCGGGATGTCCGAATACGCGCATCCCCAGATACCGTTGACTATAGCAATGCGCTTCCGCTGTCCATATTGCAAAAAGGAACTTGGTGCTGCACCCCCGCCTAAGTGTCCGGGTTGCGGGAAGCTCATGCTGGTGCCTGCTTTGCGGGCACCGAATCCGCGGCTGGCGCGTCGGCGCAAGATCGAGAATATCTGGCGGGAGTACGAGAGACGCAAGGCTGATATGCAGGTGGCCATATCGCCTCGGATGTGGCGCAACCCTAAATTCTACCTAGGCGCAATTTTTCTGATGGCGATAATCGGCGGCGCGGTGTTTCATGCCACTGATTCAGCGGTGACACGCCGCGTCGAGCCGCCGCACATAGTAGCCATGCGCCATGTGGATGTCCTGGCCGAGGCTCTCGGGCGTTTTTGTTTTCATGTCGGCAGTTACCCCACGTCTGAGCAAGGGCTTTTGGCGCTGGCGCGCCGCCCTGTCGGCGTACCAGCCTGGAACGGACCTTACATCAATCAGCTCCGCGACGATCCGTGGGGTACGCCTTTCTTTTACGAGCCTCCGCGGGAAGCGGCGGGGGCTCTGCCTACACTGCTCTCATGCGGGCCGGACGGTCTGCGCGGCACAGCGGACGACATCGCGCCTGACCCGGCGCGTTTTGATCCCGGCACGGAGTGGACCAACGGCTGGCTTTCAGCAGAAGAGCGCCTGCCCGGGGTGCGCGTGTTGCGCTCGCTGCCGGAAGGCTCAGGGGTTCCGGCCCCGCAGTCTTTACAACAGTGAGGCGCTTGCAAGAGCCGCCACTAACTACCGGAAATCAACTATATAGCTGAAAGACCGCGCGTCACATTTAATGTGCAGAACTCCTTGCGAAACCCGCCACTCCGGTTCGGCGGCTGAATCATCCAGCGGTTCGTGCATGGTGACTGAAACTACAGAAGCGTTCCGCTTGCCGAAGGCTTCCAGTTTTATCTCAGTATTGAAAGGACTACTGTCCGGCAACGGGATGATCTGCCACTGTCTGCGGACTTTGTGGATCAGACGCAAAGCGCCGTCAGTCGCTAACGGCCCGAAGTCGATGACGCGTCCGTCAACATTTACGCCGTATCGGCGATCATCTTCAGTCGCGTCTGTTTCCAGCGCGAATGACCCGCCGGTGAAATGCTCGCCCTGCTTTTCCAGAATGATTCTGCCGCCCATAACACGCATGCCACCATCGGTCAGTCCGTTTATGCGCATTCTCGCGCCTGTTTTGGGGATGTACATGCCGTAACGGACTTGGTATTCCCCGGCAGGCAGGTTCTGCGGCATTGTGAAACTCGCGCGTGAGGTGAAGGCGCCAACACTCTTAAGCAATGAAGTGTCCATTGACATAGACGGCTGGAAAACGATGCCTTCACGCCCTTTGTTTTCAGTTGCTTCATTGCAAACGTGTATAAAAGGCACGTACCCTTCAGGTGCGGGCGCTTGCACCTGCCAGTTGAAGGTCAGGTCGAAAGCGCCTTTGCCTTTGTAAGCACCTGCCGCGGTCGCTGATGATACCTTGGCACGGATGAAATTGCTGATGCGGGGACGGGCGTCGGCAAAAAAGATGCCGGATGCTTTGGCGAACCCTACGCGCTGCCCGTCAATGAGCACGACGCCGGCTTCAGCTTGGGGGGTTGTGACGTAAGATCCATATTCCGGCAGAAGCTTGCCTGCCGCGACCTGCCAGACCATGTTCGAGCCGCGGTTGGCCCAAACCTTACCGCCACCGCTGAAGGCGGTGTGCTGCTGCTTGATTGTCGGGCCGAAAGCGTGGGAATCAAAAGAGGCGCGGGACAAGTGGTCGCAGACATCGTTCAGCAGCCAGTAGGTCATCACGGATCGCCGGGAAAAAGGCCCATCGCACATAGGGTTGCGTCCGCCCATGACGGTGTTGGACAGATAGTCGTCACTGCCGTAGCCGTGGCGCTGTTTTCCGCCGTGGTCGTCCCAGTCTTTAGCACTGTAGCGTGGCCCGAGACCGCCTGCGAAGAGGATCATTTTGCCGTGTGTGGCCATGTCATGCCATGGTGTGCGGTCGGCGTCGTCAAATCCCTTCATCCAACGTGCGGCGGTAAAGTGGTCAGACTGCGTCCCGTCGACCGATCCGATCAGGGCGTCTGTGCCGGCCTCGCTGAGCATAGGCGCACCGTGTTTCAAAATTTTCTGGCAACGGTCGAAAGCATCCGACCATTCCCGGGCTGTGCGTGTGTGAGGATAAAAATTGCCTGCGCGGTCATAATAATCAAACGGGGTTATAGCGGTGAACACATCGATGAACAGGCTGTCGGGGCGGAAGCCTTCACGCATCATTCGCATGTTGTCTTCCATCCGCGGAGCGAAGGCATGCGGCAGCCAGCGGTAACTCTGGGCGCGACGCCCCTTGTTGTACCAGGCTTTGACCGGCGCACCTTGTTCAGTGAAAACGATATTATCGTAGCTGTAGCCCTCGGCGTCGGGATAGAAGTCTATGTAGTTGTCATGCGGACAGAACAGCATACCGGCTTCAGCGGCGGCTTGGCGCATTTTTAAAAAAGGTTCCAGGCCGCCCCGGGGCGGGTATATTTCCGGTAGGCGGTAGTCATAGCCCCAGCGCTGCCAGTCGTGTTTCACGAAGACAGCGTTGTTCAAGCCGTAGCGTGCTGCTTCTTTCAGGTCTGCGGCAGCCGCAAGATAGTCGCCGCTCCACTGGTCTAGGCACATGCGCCCCAGCAGGTTCTTGACGCCTTTACCGGGTTTAAAGCCGTGGACACCACGATAGGCGCGGGCGGCATCGAAGGCGCCCTTGGCCGAAGGAATGAACATGAAACAGGTGTCATGGTGGGCTTCCAGGGCGAAGCGACGCGTCTCCGGCGCGTAAGTCAGGCGGTCAGGAAAAACATCACACGCCTGCAAAAGACTGAGACCGTTGGTGTAGTCGGCGCCGACGTGTCGGGTGCTGAGGTTGAACCCGCCGCCGCTAAGATTGAAGGCACCGGGATTCTCGATCACGTTGCCTAAGCCAGCGTAGACCCGCCACACAGTCTGGTTTGCGCTGCCGATTCCGAGGCGGGTATAGCGCGGTGTGCCGCGCGAGTCGCGTACCGCACCGGGCATGTCCCACTTGATGCGTAATGCGCCTTTATCGGCCCAGATGCTTGCGCGCGCTTGCAACAGCCCTCCAGTGGCAGCGATTTTGTGGGTAATTTGCCATTTGTTCCAGCCCGTCTCGGCCTCGACTGCGAGCACCGGTTGGCCGTTGTCGAAAACGCCCACAGGCATGCGATCGATCTCACATTCGAACCCGCGCATGATGATGTCGCGTGTGCCGTCGGTGAAAACGGTCACCGCGTCGATCAGGCCGTCCTTGCCGAGTTCCACCGCCGCGCCGAAACGCTGCCCGTTCACATCCAGCCTGAACGCGCCGGTTCCGCGGCCCGGCCGCCGCGCAAGTGCCTGGCGGGCCTTGTCGACGGCGGCGCGTTCGCGTGCCGCCCATTCTTCCGCGTTGGCAGGAGCAGGGTGACTGCCGGCAACGATGAGCGGGTCACCCCAGTAGCATTGGTCGCAGGCAGAGTTATTCTTGGGCCCCGGACCTGTCCAGAGCCGCAGGGTGATTGTCTGTCCGGCATACGCGCTCAGGTCGACACTTCCAGGCAGCCATGACTTGGAGTCGCTGAAGCGCGAGAAGAGCTGCTGCTCGCGGCCGTCGTCACCTACCACAAATACCCTATGTTCCGTGCCGTCACTGGGAGGCTCGGCAGGGGTGTTGTCGCGGATGGCGGTGTGGAACTTCAAGAAAACAGGTGTTCCGTCGGGTAATTCCAGACGGAAATCGCTCCAGGTTACGCCGGGGCTGCCACGGTAGGGCGGATGCACCGAGAACCCCTGCCTCAAGGCACCGCCGCGTGTGGCAGAGCCTCTGCTGAAATGAGTGCCGCTATGCGGGTCGGATCCAGAAAAGTTGACGCCAAGCTCGGCAGAGACATTTTTCTGGCTTGCGAACACGCGGCGGTCGGCGCTGGTGTCAAGACGCAACAGGCCACCGTCAAGCACCTTGGCTACTTTTGGCGTGACTTGCCGGGTGCTTTCGGCGGGAATGGCTTCAAAGATGGCAACAGGGTGTAGCTCAAAAGTTTCGCCGTCTAGTTCCAGTTCCATAAACGCATGGACAGGATATAGAGCCTTGAGAACGGAGTCATTGGCTAGCGCAGAACATTCGACAGTCACACTTTGCCCCGGGGCGGCGGAGACGGCGACGCGCTCCGCGCTACTCATCCGCCAGTCGTCATTGAGCCATAGTCTGACGGTTCCTGAAACTGTGCGGGCACTGTTGTTGGTGAGTGTCACGTTAAACACCAGCGGCTCTGCGCAAGGCACTTTACGGGCGATCCAGACGTGATCCGGTTTGTGCTCGCCGTCAAAACCGTCGATGCTGAGCGTTATGCCGCCGACTGTTTCACGCGGAGGGTTGAAAGCCAGAGAGCTCAAAGACAGTAGAAATACCACGCAAAGAGCCGCAACCGCAGCGGTGATGAGCTTCATATTGTTATCCTCCCCAGATAAGAAAGTCACACTTTAAAACAAACCACGTGCAAGACGCAAGGCGTGATCGAACAAAACAGAAATTAGGCCGTGAAACTCATAGTTCATAATTCCTAAAACGGGCGCGGTGTAACGAAGTAAAATCACGTTCGAAAAGTGATGGTTTCCCTGCGCCGGTTTATCTGGTAATTTAAGAGGGTTTTGAGCGTTATGACAATCGCTCTGGAGTTCAAATTTGAAGAGCATAGTGCTAATATCTTTTGTGCTGGGCGTGAGTGCTTGCCTGAGGGCTGGCACTCTGGCCTTCTGGCGGCTCGATCCGAGCGGTGTGGGGGTTGATTTGTCCGACGCATCCGGACTTAAGGCTTTAGGGAATTCATACATTATATTTGAATTAAATAGGTTTTCTAATAAAGCAAAAGAAAGGATAAAATCTCCTAAAAAGTTTTATATCGTAGATAATGGTTTTGTTTTATCAAAATCTG
>JAQVQN010000177.1 GCA_028701555.1 Kiritimatiellia bacterium
CCGCCACGGACGCATTGTCGCAGTATGTCACAGAGTCGACGATAGGAGTCATGACCCGTCAAGGAGTGCTGACCGAACGCGAGCTGCGGGCGCGTTACGAGATCTATCTGGCTCGTTACATCCACGACATTGCAGTCGAGGCACGTCTGACGCTCGAGATAGGGCGCACCATGATACAGCCTGCGGTGGCGTCTGCGCAGTCGGTGTTGGCCGATGCGGTTATTAAGATGCGCGAATTGGATTTGCCTGCCGAGACCTCTTCTTTAGCCGAGATCAGCCGTTTGGCCGTCGTCTTGCAGGAAGAGCTGACGGCGCTGGCCTGCGCCGAGCGCGAGTTCGATGCCCACAAAGGCGGCAAGGCAGAGCAGGCGTGCTTCATGCGCGGCCAGATCATACCAGCCATGGATCGTGTGCGCGAGGTGGCGGATGCCTTGGAAGGTCTGGTGGACGACGCACTCTGGCCGCTCCCAACCTATCAAGAGATGTTGTTCATTCGCTGAGATCGCGCACCGCGCGTCAAGCTCTGAAGCCTGCCTTACGATGCCGCTGTTTTTTTAGAGAGTGACGATGCCGAGCGGCTCGGCGGTTTTCCAGCCGCCGCGCGTGAAGTCCGGTATATCCATGGGTGCGCCGCGGCGCAGGACGGAGCGTTCGCTGAGTTCGACGATTGAGCTCCAGAGCGCGGCATCGTAGACATCCATATCGAGTGGCAGGCCGTGCTGGAGGCAGTGGCACAGCCGCAGTTCCATGAGGAAGTCCATGCCGCCGTGGCCGCCGGCCTTTTTAGCCTTGTCGCCGCTCTCGCGCCAGAGCGGATGCCGGTATTGCCCGACCAGCTCAGCCAGTTTGTTGTCGTCCATCCATTTGTGGTAATCCGGCTCCAGCGCCACACGCAGGGGATAGTCGGCAGCAATGCCCTTGGTGCCTGAGATCAGGTTGAGACGGCTGTAGGGGCGCGGGCTGGTGGTGTCGTGCTGCAGCATGATCGTGCGTCCGCGGCGTGTCCTTATGATAGAGGTGTTCATGTCGCCCTGCTTGATCTTGATTCTGGCCTCGGGGCTGTCCGGCCCGTATTTGGCGGCGCCGAACGGGGCTAACCCAAACGGATCCGTGCTGACCGAGTTCAGGTATTCTAGGCTGTCGCCACGGTTTATGTTCATGTATTGGCAGACAGGTCCCAGGCCATGGCAGGGGTAAGGGTTGCCGGTGTGTTTGCGGGACCATTCCAGGCGCCAGCGTCCCTGCCGCCCGCCTTCCTGCTCCTCGCGCCATTTGCTGGCGCGCATCTCGTGTATGTAGGCACCCTCGCCGTGAACCAAGTCGCCCAGCACGCCCTGGCGACAGAGGTTGAGCATCAGCAGCTCATTCTCGCCGTAGCAGCAGTTCTCCAGCATCATGCAGTGCCGGCGGGTTTTCTCGGAGGTTTCCACAAGTTCCCAACACTCGTCGACTGTCACGCCAGCGGGTATTTCGGTGGCCGCGTGCTTGCCGCATTTCATGGCCATGACACTCATGGGTGTATGCCACCACCAAGGTGTGCAGATATAAACCAAGTCCACATCGGATGACTCACATAGCGCCCGCCAGGCCTCGGGGGAGCCGGAATAGCCTTTGGCTTCAGGCAGTCCGTTGTCCTTCAAGATCTTCTGGTTAAGGGTTACGCGCTCTTCGCGCAGGTCGCTGAGTGCCGTGATGGTTACGTTAGGGATTTTGGGCAGGCGCTTGACCGCGCCGGTGCCGCGGGCACCCACGCCGATCACGCCGATGCGTATTTTTTTCAGCGGTTCGGCGCTGAACCCCAGCATGCTGGAAGACCGAACTCCGGCTTGTCCCGAAAGTGTGCCGCATCCCGATGCGGCCAAAGCGGCTGTGCCGCCGCAGGCCCAAGCCGCCTGCTTCAAAAATGTTCGTCTGTTCATTACATTAGCCCCCTTTTCAGAAAGCTTAAACGGAAATGACGGCGCATGGCAATTGCATTCTAGCTAAACCGAATGCAAAAATTGTTAGTTGAACTGCCGCAGTTTTTCGCGGTAACCCTGCGGCGAGTACTTGTGAATACGCTGGAACTGGCGCTGGAAATGGGCGGGTGAGTTGTAGCCGCATAGGCGGACGATCTCCGAGACGGTCTTGTCGGTCTCGGCCAGCAGGCGGCAGGCGTGGGCGATGCGCAGGCGGTTGACGTATTGCGGCACAGTGCCGCCGGTGCATTTTTTGAAGAGGCGGCTGAAGGCACTTTCACTCAGGCCGATCTGTTGTGCTAGCTCTGGCACACGCAGGGGGGATGCCAGATTCTTTTCGATATGTTCACAGGCCACGCCGATGCGGTCTGACGAGTATGCGGTGGGCTCGATGCTGAAGCCATCGGAAGAAATTTCAGACAAGCGCTTCGATGTCGCCAGCAGATCCAGCAGTTCCAAGAGCAGCATCATCCGTTTGATTCCGTGCTGGCGGAATATGGCGAGCATGAGGCTTTCTGCTCTGGAGCGCGTGGGCTCTCCGACGCGTAGCCCGCGACGCGCACGGTCGAAAAGTCGGCGAACGTGATCCATGTACGCGCTTGAGAGCCAGGAGTCGCCCAGTAGTTGTGGCATAAAATGGATCACCACGGCTTCGATCTTGCGAGTGCGGCGGTCTGGCAGTGGAGCGTTGCGGTAATCGTGCGGAAGATCCGGGCCCAGAAAAACCAAGTCGCCGGGGTTTAATGCTTCCAGCTTGTCGCCGATCCAGCGCTCTGATCCGCCGCGCCTGACCAGCGTGATTTCGCAGGCCGGATGGTGGTGCCACACGTCGCCAAAGTCATTGCCTTTGACAATCATGCATTCGACAGGTTCGATATCGGCGGCCAGCGCGGGTTTTTCGGTGATCAGTTTCATGGTGGTAACAAGTTGCGTGTGAGCGATGTCAGATTAATTATAGAAACGGCGGATGAACAAGTTTTCAAATAATCGCAAAGCTGCGGTTATAGGGCAAGGCGGAAAAAACGTCAACTTCGCCTGAATCGTCGCTTGTTGAAATATGCGGCTTGTGAGATACTGTAACACATTCAGGGGTTGCTGATAACGTTGAAGCCTAAGTAAAGGCGGCTAGACATGAAGGCAAGGATTATTTTTGCAGTTGCGGCACTGGCCGGTTTATGGGCGGTGCAGGGCGCGGTGGCGGCCGATGACGGGTTTCGTGCGGGCGCGGCCAAGACCAACATTACTCCGCCTTTGGGACTTCCGCTGGTGGGCGAGTGGAACAATCCGCTAGGGAGTTATGTGCGGCATGAACTTTTTGCCCGCTGCCTGGTTTTTGACAACGGCAAGACGCATGTAGCCTTCGTGGTCTGCGACCTGCTGGGTGTCTCGCGGGCGCTGAGCGATGAAGCGCGGCGTCTAGCCGAGGAACAGACCGGTATTCCGGCTTCACACATACTGGTTTCGGCGACGCACACCCATTCCGCATCCAGCGCGATGGGCAACAACCGGCTGGAACTGAACGAGCCGCTGGACGATTATTCACGCTTCGTAGCGCGGCGTGTCGCCGACGCTGTGGCTTGCGCGGTTTACACGCTGCGGCCGGCGCGGATCGGCTGGACCTCGGCGCAGGAGCCGCGCCACGTATTCTGCCGCCGCTGGTTCATGAAACCTGGCACAGTTCCGAAAAACCCTTTCGGTAGCAAGGATGATCTGGTCAAGATGAACCCCGGCCGCCAGAACCCGGGTCTCGACAAGCCGGCGGGCCCGGTCGATCCGGAAATCTTCATCCTCGCGGCGCAAACGCCGGAGGGCCAGCCGATCGGCATGCTGGCGAACTATTCGCTGCACTATGTGGGCGGAACGGTCCGCGGCGAGATTACAGCCGACTACTACGGCTTGTATAATGACCGCATTCAGGAACTGCTGGGGGTCGACCGCCAGGAGCCGCCGTTTGTTTCGATCATGAGTAACGGCACTAGCGGCAACATCAATAACATCGATTTCTCCCAGCCTGCCGAGAAGCTGCCGCCTTATGGCAAAATGCGGATCGTCGCGGAAGATGTGGCGCAGGCGGTATTTGCCGCGTATCAGAAAATCGAGTGGCGTGAGCAGATTGAGATTGGGGCTTCATTCGAGGAGATCACGCTAGCAATGCGCCGTCCGACTCCGGAGCATCTGGAAATGGCCAAGGGGATATTGGCCAAGATGGAGCCCGGGAAAAAGGCGACCTCTCTGCCTGAAATTTATGCTGAGCGCGCTCTAATGTGCAGCAGTTTTCCGCCGGAGTGGAAATTTCCGATGCAGGCCTTCCGCGTGGGCGATGTGGGGATCACGGCGATCCCGTGCGAGGTGTTTTCGGAGACCGGTCTGGACATCAAGGCCAACAGTCCGCTCAAGCCCGCGTTTACGGTCTCGTTGGCCCATGGCTATTTCGGGTACCTGCCGACGCCGGAACAGCACAAGCTCGGCGGATACGAGACGTGGCTAGGCACCAGTCGTCTGGAGGTGGAGGCAGAGCCAAAAATCCGGCAGGCGCTTTTGGGAATGTTGGAAAGGTTGAGGAGCGTGTCGGAGTAAAAAACACGGTTTTTTGAGGGTTGATCTAAACACCAAGAAAGGGAAAAAGATGAAGAAAAGCACAAAAAAGGCCAAGAACAGCGCGTCTAAGAGCGAGACGCTGGCACTCAAAGGCGGGACCAAGGTTTGGGACAAGGGTTTTCCGATGTGGCCGTCTTTCTCGGAAGAGGCAATTAAGACCGTGGCCGAGCCGTTGATGTCGGGACAGGTCAACTACTGGACCGGACCGGTGGGCATGAAGTTTGAGGCCGCGTTCGCCAAATGGCTGGGCGTGGGCAACGCCATCAGCGTGACCAACGGCACGGCGGCCCTGCACACGGCCCTCTCTGCTTTGGGTATCGGTCCGGGAGACGAGGTGATCTGTCCCTCGTACTCCTTCATCGCCTCCTCGTTCTGCGTCCTGCAGGCTGGCGCGCTGCCGGTCTTTGCGGATGTGGGCTTTGACCATCTGTTGGACCCCAAGCAGATCGAAGATAAGATCACAGAGCGCACAAAAGGTATCATCGTTGTGCATCTGTATGGCGTGGTGGCGGATATGGACCCGATTCTGAAGATCGCCAAGAAACACAAGCTGAAGGTGATCGAGGATTGCGCCCAGTGCTTCGGTGGCATCTACAAAGGCAAGACCGCTGGCACGATCGGCGACGTCGCGTGTTTCAGCTTCTGTCAGAGCAAGCATTTCACCACCGGCGGCGAAGGCGGTATGGTCGTGACCAATGACGATGATCTGGCATGGGAGTGCCGCTCGTTCCGCGATCACGGTTATGATGTAAAGGAGCGCCTCAACCTGCTGGAGATGGAAGGCAAGCTGATGTACATCCACAAGCGCGTGGGCTTTAACTTCCGCCTTACCGAGATGCAGTCGCAGATCGGCCTGTGCGAGCTGAAGCGGTTTGATTCATGGAACCTTAAAAACCGTATCCGCAACGGCAAGATGCTGAAAAAGGCACTGGAGAAGCATCCGCTGGTGCTGCACACTCCGGTTGACACCAAAGAGCGGCAGAACTCATACTGGTGGGCTCCGTTTGTCTTGAAGACCTAGCTGCTGACCTGTTCGATCAAAGAGTTCATCAAGGCGATCGCGGCTGAAGGCGTGCCGGTTTACAGTGTGCTATGGCCCGAGATGTA
>JAQVQN010000178.1 GCA_028701555.1 Kiritimatiellia bacterium
CTTCGGCCAATGTCACCTCTTTAGTGTGCAGATGGCGCTCCGCGCCCGGCCCGATAACCCATGAACCCAAACCTGAACGACCGGGATAGCGGCCGGTCATAAGCGAGTAACGCGAGGCTGAACAAGCAGGGGAAGTCACATAAAATTGCGTGAATGACACCCCGTCCTGTGCGAGTTTCGAGATATGCGGCGTTTGAATAGTCGGATTGCCCGCATGGGCATAATCGCCATAACCGCTGTCATCCAGATAAAACAGGATCACATTGGGCCGGCCTGTCCCCTCTTGCGACAACCCTTTATCCGCAGCGATTACAAGCGCTATGACAAAACACGTGAAATTTTTTGTATGACTTAAACATTTGAATAAACTATTCATACCGCCCCCTGAATAAATCATCTTTCAGTTATTTCTGTTGTAATTTAACACAGACTGATTTCATTTTCTATTGTTTTTTTCAGTAGCCCCTGCGCGTGCGATTTCAATTTCATTGCATCGCAACCGACCGTATTTTTTACGTTTGCACGTCCTCCATGTTTTCGTGCATTATATTGCCATGGAAAAAAATCGTGGACCAGCCCAGCGCAACATCCTGATCCTGATGGAGTGGCACGACCACCGCATCCGTCAGGGCATCGGGGAGTACGCGCGCGTCCACGAATGGCACCTGACCGTGGACGAGCGCGCGCTCATTCCGCGCGGCTGGGTCGGCGACGGCGTACTGACCGTGTTCCACCACCGCAAGGACATCGCGCGCTTTATCCGCCAGCTAAAAATTCCGGTCGTGGACATGGGGCTCTACCGCCCCGACATCCCCCTGCCTCGTGTGACCGGCGACCACACGCGGATCGGCAGGCTGGCTGCGGAGCACTTCGCGGAGCGCGGCTTCCGCCACACCGCCTGGTTCTCCGCCGACCTGACGCCGATCCATATCCTACGGTTTAACGGCTTCGCGCAAGGCTGCCGCGACCTTAAGCTGGAGACACCTCTGAAATGGATCTGGAGCGAAAAGTGTGGCGACAAGCCGGACAATTGGAAGCGGATGCGCCGCTGGCTCGAACGACTGTTGCGCAACTCGCCAAAGCCTCTCGCCGTCTTCGCCCACAATGATTACGAAGCCTCTAAAGTCGAGGATGCCTGCCGCGTGGCGGGTGTCGGTGTGCCAGAGGACATCTCCATCCTCGGCGTGGATGACAACTCGCTGGTCTGCCTCAACCAGCCCGTGCCGCTATCCAGCATCATCCATGACCTAACGCGTGTGGGGCATGAGGCAGCGGCTCTAATCGACCGGTTGATCGACGGCTCTCCGCCACCCTGCGAACCGGTCCTGATTCCGCCCGCAAGCAAATCCTTTTCTAAATACCTGTCCCTTTGTATTTCGCCTTTCACTGTCCGCACTAAAGATCTGTTCCTTTGTCCGATACAAAGCATGGGCTGAAGCAGCAAGTGTCCATCGCCATCGAACTTTCTAAATGTGTTGCTGCTATTTGCGCATACTATTGCGTCGCATACGGTAACTGAAAGCTCCTTTAACCGGCTGAACATAACTTAACCCTTTAGATACAAGAACCTCAGCCGTTCCCATTACACCATTAGTCGCATCCAAGGCCACCGCATCGCTGAAAACATAGGGGAACCCCGCTTTAGAATTCTGGTATAACAAAACCTCAACCCAATCATCTGTTAACGCCCGACAGATCGCTATACCTGAACTAGCCCCCTCATCAAAACGCACAAATTCACCACGGCCATCGATATAGGTATAACTCGGCGAAACCGCAAGATCCGCACGATGTCCGTTAACATCACCGCTAAACACTTTTACCGCACCATCACCACTGCGCCCCCAATAGCCATTGGGCGGCAAATCAAGCGATGCTCCAGCAACGACCACTTTCATGCGCTCAGATGGATGACCGTTAGCAGCGGTCACTGTACCGTCATTATAACAGGTCACCAACTGAGACCGTTTATAACTTTCATCCGCCAACGCATCGGATGTCTCGCGCAAGATGCCATCGGCGCCTGCATAATAAATTTTATCAGCGGCGGCCTGCGTGTAATAACATGCCAAAGCCTGAATCATATAATAGCTCCGCAGTTGATAATAAGTTCCGCTCAACAGAAAACCGGGATGCCCGAAAGCCACAGTCGCGGCCAAAAACCTATCGCGCGCCGCATTAGGATCATCCGACATTTTTTCTTTTGAATAAAACATTTTCAAGTCACCCATACCGAAGTTGCAGCACAGGTCATGCAGACAACGCAAGTCAAAATCCACAAGCCAAGGATTTTGGTGCAGCCGGTATTGCCGATCTTGAGCGTAATTTCCGTCTGTTAAGCCACAATACATAAAATGATACTTGCCCTCAGAATAAACAGGCCCATTCCACGCCTCTTTCTGAAGCAACATGATTTCGCCGTACGCATAAAAAACGGAGGCAAATGTGCCGGCTCCAGGGACACGCGCATCAAAATCTACCCGGCTCCAGGGTGTGACCGCCGTGTGTACATCACAATAAGCCGTGCTGAAACCGAATTTCTTTTGGATTTTGGGTGACAACATAGCGCAAAACTCTACCGCACGAGCGGGCTTAGGCGCATAACAGCGTTCCCAGGCGTGCTGCAATTGATTGTCTTGGGTGCGCGAAACCAAATCGCTGTCCCAAAAAGCGTTTACAGGCGCGAAATCAGTGAAATTGTTATAGGGCCCGTAAATAAAACCTAACTCATCCTGCATGATTCTAGCATATCGCAACTGTCCGTCATCGCCACCCTTTTGGGGCGCTGGCGCAGTTCTGAAAGTAAAACTTTCATTGCCGTCACGCCATCCGGTTTCATGATCGGTCACCACCATTTGCGTCATACCCCAGCGATGGATACGGCGCCAATAATCTGCGTCAAGTTCCCTGTTCCGTGCGCCGTAAGGACGCCAGACGCGTGTTCCGGTAATAAACTTCCACGGCGATTGCGGATTAGGGATGTTTGGCAAAACATCTTCAAAACGCGGCGACAGCGCCATTACAAAACGCTCACAACAAAAATTCCGTTTCCCATCAGTTTTACTCTCATAAATTGTGCCGCCGTTGCTGGGAAACACGCCGTCGTCAAGCAGTTTTCCGGCAAAAGGTTTTGTTGCGTTTGACTGCGTCCAGTCCATATGCGCAAAAAAGAAAAGAGGACTGGCAATCGAGCCGGAAACTATCACCAAGGGACGTTCCAGTAAATCATTATAGCCATAAGTATAGTAAGGCAATGGTATCAGACGCGGACTGGAAAACCCCTTCGTCGCACCAAAACGCACTTCTTTAACATCCCCGCCGTCAGCCTGCAAATCAATAACAAGCGCTTTTCCGACCAAGCTAAACCGAATTTGCGCATCCGTATGACGACCATTAACCGACAAACGGCCGGCATAGGTCACGCTATGCCCGTCAGACCAGATCGTGATGTCTTCCAACTCAGCGCGTTTAACAATATTGTTTGTGGTGTGCGAAACAAAATATAGGCCGCCTCCAATAGCCACGTTGACCCATTCACCCTGACTGCCCCAGCGCATTTTCAAATCGTCCCACGTGCCAAGCCGTGAAGGCAAACGGGCTTCCAGAAGCCCGTCATCGCCTTCACGTGCCAGATGATATCTCCCGGATGCCGTCTTAACCGAACGTGTGGTATTGGGCGCCGAGTCACGCGGTGCGATTGTTAAAGGCGTATTGGGAAACGGCAATCTTCCGGCGCCGCTATTCACGCCCGGATCGCAAGCCGGGAAAACCCGCACCCCCCGCTGTGGGCGCGCTTCAAAAGTTAAAGGATCAAAGGCTTCCTGAAAAACAGCGAGGCTGTTGATAAAAACAGACTGGTCTTCAGTATTGTACCCGTTGCCGACAGAAATACCCACCAAAGCCCCTCCGTTTCTGACACGCTCCGCCTGTTGAGGTTCAAGCCTTTTATGGCACATGAACCATTCTCTAAAATTCAGGCGGCGCGCCAATTGAACCGCGAAGGATTCACCGTTACTATCTTTAAAATGTAAAGTAATTGAAATCGCGGGCTTATCCGGCTCAGGCCGATACCGATTATGTAAGCCATAAAACCAGCAGGTCACCGCATCAAAGGCGTTTGTAATGTTCAGTGGCGCTGGCGGTGTTAACATAATATGTGGACGCGGCCCGGTCGCGCGATATGTCAATTTCGCAACAGCCTCTCCAAACAGCAGTTGTTCGGTGGATCTTTCGAGCCGTGCCATCGCATTCGAGGTTGCGATACGCCATCCCGCAGCATTTGTAAAGGCAACCAGCGGCGGACGAGCATCTTGATTTCTTTCGGCCCAAACCATCTCGTATGGCCGTTCGCCAGCATAAACATACGCGGAGCAAACACCCAAAAACACGCAACTGATAAGCTTTAGCATAATGCTATCCTGACGTTGGCCATATAGTAACTTCGAACAAAAAGGTCATTGCCGCAGCATAATCACAGTGCTGTTACAGTTAAACAACACTTAATGTCTTATGCGTGCGCGACAATGACCATCAGCTTTTTCAACCACAAAGCTAAGGCAAGTTCAACACCAGACGGAAACCATAATTGATGCCGCTGCTGTACGTAGGAGCTGCCGAACTCAACCGATATGAGGACCGAGTTTGCGCGGCGCGATGGGAGTAACTGCCGCCGCGAGCCAAACGATTGCCGTTAGAACCGACCTCCGGCCCGACCGGATCAATACCGCTGGCGACAGTGCCGGCATACCAATCCAGACACCATTCCCACACATTACCGTGCATATCGTAAAGGCCCCATGCATTAGCTTTCTTTTGGCCGACCGGATGCACCTCATTGTTGCTGTTAAACAAATACCAGCCCAGCACATCCAAATATTTGTTCGTGTACCCGTTGTTTTCCTCTATTGCTCCATCATAGTAAGCATCCGCGTTGCCGTCGTTAAACAAAGTGGTTGTGCCGGCACGGCACAGATACTCCCATTGCGCCTCTGTCGGCAAATCAAAGTCATGCAAGCCTGTGACCGCGCGCAATTCATACAGGAAACTGTCAGGCGACACTTCATGTCCCGTCAAAGGCCAATTGATGCCCGGGACACTGTTAGTCGCGCCGCGTATATCATTATACGAAACCATGTTTTTGGGAGCAGCCGCAACACTGGCGCTTCCGCCGATAATATGTGCCCATTGCGCAGCGGTTACTTGAAAAATTCCGGCATAACATTCTTTGGTAAAGATCACCTCGTTGGCAGTATAACCAAACCCGCCGATCGTACCCTTTCCTGACGGAATACGCCGCAGCACCAGCTTGTCGGTTTTGTAGAGGTCGTTGGTCGTCGCGCCGGTCCAAATTACAGACTCGATCACCGCGCCGTTGTTCGTGATGGGGTTCCTCACCCACGCGCCCCATACGTCGTTGGTCAAATCCTCTTCGTATACATACTCGATCTGTCCACTATCTCCTTTATCAAGCCTTAAATCCACGATCATGTAGATCGGCACCGGCGTCGGTGTCAGTGTCACGTTAAATTGTGTCAGCACATGATTGTTGGTGTATGCGGTTTTCATCGGGTCCCAAACAATACGCCGCAAACCGTTAGACACGCCGTAAATATCTCCAGTCAATGATGCTGGCGGGATATCCAG
>JAQVQN010000179.1 GCA_028701555.1 Kiritimatiellia bacterium
GGTAAAAGACGGATCATTATGTTTTACGGCAGCGGTGGACGGCCCGCACGGAACGTGCATGCTGTATGAGATCGAGCGCAGCGAGTAGTTTTACCCGAGCTCTTTAGCCAGTCGTCGGTTCGGCTTTCATAACAAGCATCGAAACGACCTATGCCTGCCAGACCAAGACTATTCACATGAAAACGCACTGTTGATAGCACGGGCACATACTTGTTGTGTTTTGGGAGAGTAAAGTTTATGCTGTGGGTATCTTAAAAAGAGGTTAACTTATGAAATCAATGTTACATGCTGGTTTAGTTTGTGCAATCGCGGCGTTTTTCTTTTCGGGTTGTTCGCCGGTAACTGCGGACTCGTCTGACAAGAAGGTTGCTGAGGCATCGGCCGGCAAAGCGATCGAGTTGAACGAGATGGACTTCAAGGCCCAGACCGCGCAGGGGGTGGCTCTGGTGGATTTCTGGGCGCCTTGGTGCCCGCCGTGCCGTGTGCAGGGTCCGATAATTGATCGCGTGGCCGGCGAGATCGGCGAAAAGGCCAAGGTCGCCAAGCTGAACGTCGACAACGCGCGCGAGACCGCGCAGGCCTTCAAGGTTAGTAGCATACCTACTCTGGTGCTGCTGAAAGACGGCAAAGAGGTCAAGCGTTTCACGGGCGTGACGCAGGCGGATGTGCTTATAAAGGCCATCAACGAGCTGCTTTAGCAGTTGCGTTCAATCGTTGCTGCCTGCGGGTGCGGAGGCTACCGCGCGCAAGATGTCTTCGGCCAGCATCGGCCCGATGCCGGGCACGGACGCGACATCTTCTAAGCTGGCGCGGGCCAGTCGGTAGACTGAGCCGAAATGTTTGAGCAGGGCGGATTTCTTGGCCGGTCCGATGCCGGAAATTTCATCGAGGGCTGATTCGCGGATCAACCGGTTTCGCAAACGGCGGTGACTGTCGATCGCGAAACGGTGAGCCTCGTCGCGCAGACGCATCAGTACGCGCAGGGCGTTTGACGCTTGCGGCAGCAGCAGCGGAGGGTGTCCGTCGTCCGTCACGATCTTCTCCATCTCCTTGGCCAGACCCACGGCGGGGATGTGTCCGAGGTTGATTTGCGCGAGGGCCGCCCGCGCGGCGCGTAGCTGGGTGACGCCGCCGTCGATGAGGATCAGGCCCGGCATGGTTTTGCCTTCGTCGCGCTGGCGCGTGTAACGCCGCGAAACGGCCTCGGCGATCGAGCGTGGATCATCCGCGCCTTCCACGGTACGGATGTGGAAGCGCCGGTAGAGGCGGCGGTCAGGCTGGCCGTTCACCGCCGCCACCAAGCCCGCGGCGGAGTGGGTCCCGAAAAGGTTGGAGATGTCGAAGCACTCGATCAGAACGGGAGTTGACGGCAGGCGCAACAGATCGCGCAACTCGCTGATGCCTGCAAGAGCATCGGCGGTGCGCATGGAAGGCGACGATACCACGCGTACCCGCCGCGCGACCAGCTCGCGCAGTGCCAGCCAAGTGTCGCGCAAAGCGGCGGCTTTCTCGAAATCATGCGCGGCGGCATATTCTTGCATCTGGACTTTGACCTCATCGATCACCCCGAGCCGCTCACCGCGCAGGAAGGCGCAGGCCTCTTCAAAACGCTGCCTGTACTCTGTCGGCGAGACAGCTCCGATGCATGGAGCCGAACAGAAACGGATGATGTCGTTAAGGCAGTGCCGGTGGGTCTCGGCGTCTGGGCGCACGGGCTTGCATTTGCGCAGTCCGTAGCGCCTTTCGGTGAAGTCCATAGCAATCCGTACGACCGTGGAGGACGGGAACGGGCCAAAGTATAGAGACTGGTCGTTGCGCATGATGCGGCAGGTGGTCAGGCGCGGCACGGGTTCGCGCGGGTCGGCGCGTATCGACAGATAGCGCTTGTCGTCGCGCAGCAGCACATTGAAACGCGGACGGTGCTGCTTGATCAGGTTGCTTTCCGCCATCAGTGCTTCGGTTTCGTCTCGGACCGTCAGGATTTCCAGGTCAGCGACAGAGTTCAGCATGCTGCGCAGCTTAGGCGGCGCGTCACGCAGTGTAGAGGGTCGGAAGTAGCTCTGCACCCGGCGGCGCAGCGACACGGCCTTGCCGACGTATATGATGGTGCCGCGCCGGTCGCGCATCATGTAGCAGCCGGGTTTGTCAGGTAGCGCTGTCAGTTTATCGCGCAATGTCGGGGATACAGACATGAACCGTCGATCCTTACTGGAACCAGATATCACAAGGGGGATGAGAGAACGACAGAAACCAGCCGTCAGCGAGCGTGGCGTTTTTGTTTTCGCCAGACGTGGGGAGTGATGCCATAGGCGCGTTTGAAGTGGCTGGAGAAGTGCTGCGAGGCGCAGAAGCCGAGGTCGAAGGCTAGTTTGGTTATCGGCGTGGCGGTTTCGGCCAGCAGACACTTGGATTTTTCCAGGCGGCAGGCGAGCTGAAAATGGTAGGGCGGCAGGCCGGTGAGATGTTTGAACTGACTGATGAAAAGCGAGGGTGACATGCCAGCCTCGCGCGCCAGACTGTCGATACTGGCCTTCCGCTCAGGTTTTTCGCGCAAGGATTCAATAACTTGGTCGATCAGGCGCGAGTGCGTGATGGTGGCCTTGTGAGAAGAGGCGTCGATCACACCCATCAGTAGCGACACGCAGGCGGTGTTCAGCCCGACGGTGCGGTAAGGGCTTGGCGGCTGATCGTGATACTTGAAAAGGTGCGCGAAAGCCTGTCTGACAGCGTCGGTTTTGGCGATCACATGGCAGGGCAGGCGGTTCAGCCGCGACCAGATGTCCCGTGCCTCCCTAGTTTTGAGGCGCAGGAATGGTTGGTTTTTAAGCGGGGCGCGCAGTAACAGCCAGTTCACTATCGTACCGCGCGGGTGAGCGGTCAGGCAGTGGGTCTCGTCAGGTTTGTTGAGATATATGTCGCCGGGCATAACTCGGTGTTCTATACCTTGGTTCATCAGGCTTAGAGCGCCACGCAGGCACAGGCCGATCTCGATGCACTCGGAGTGGCGGTGAGCCTTGATCGGCGCGATCACCTGTTGGTAGCGGCTGATACCAAGCGCGGGGACTTCGGGTAGCCCGACAGGCGTAAGGTCAAAAACCCGTCGTTCAGGAGTGTCGCTGTAAATGACCGCAAGAGCCCGGCCGTTCTTACGATGGTTTTTTGTCAGGTTCATATTGAGTGCTTATAATCATATCTTACCTCGCCCCTGTCAACGCCTTTCGTCAAAGGGTGTGATTTCAACGGGGAGCAGAGTTTTAGGCCTGAAGACTACAAGCTTGGGCGACCCGATCAGAGTCGGCTGTTGCGGCTTGCAAAAAGCATTTGATTCTTCCTTGCCTGCCCGCAGGTTGGTAGGCGGAAAATGAAATGATATTACAAATATTTTTTCATTGCTGTTTTGTCCCCTAAGAAGTGCTAATATTGAAAAGGAACTGGGGATAATTTAAAGAAGGAGCTGGGATGAACACTAGAATGGATCGGGTGTGCGGGGTGCGTGTTGCGGGCGGGGTGCTGGCGCTGCTAATTGCGATGAACGCGACCGGTCGGGCGGCTTCGCGTGAAAAGGTTTTGTTTGAAGAAAGCTTGATTGGAGAGGGGCATGGAAAGAACGGACGGGTTTTGTGGATTCTGGAGGGTGGCGAGGCTCGCGCCACGGCAGCTGGCCTACAAGTGCGTGATTCCATCGGCGAGACGTTTCTGCTGGAGGGCGTCGCCGTGGGCGACGAGTCGTGGCGCGACTACAAGCTTGCTCTGGAGGTCAAGCTGGAAGAGCGCGGTACGGATTGGCGTGACGGCGTGTGGTTGGGTGTGCGATGCACTCCCAACCAGAATATGTATGTGTTAGGATTCTACTCCGGTCAGCTTTGGCTGAGCAAAAATGTCGTTGGGGTGTCGGTATCGGACAATAAGCCGTTAATGATGACGAAAGAACCGGTAGCCGCTCTGCCGGAAGGTCAATGGCGTCGGATCGAGGTGACGGCAATCGCCAGCAAACTTACGGTCAGCGTGGACGGCGTGAAAGTGTTGGATTTTATTGACAATGCTCCCGAGAAGCATCTCGCGCCGCTGACGCGGGGCTGCGTAATGCTTGGTGCGCGCCGCTCACGCTTGAGTGATGACCCGACCGTGGCGGTCTTCCGGAATGTCAAGGTGACGGTGCCCGAGGGTAGTGCGCTTGTCCCGGATTCTGACATGGATCAAGCCGTGACCAAAGGGATCCAGCCCTGGCGGGCGCGGGAGATCTGGCCGACGATGGATGACATATACGCCACCCTGCGCGCCTGGAGTGAGAAACATGACGACAGGATGACTCTGGAGACGGTAGGCATGTCGTTGGAGGGCGACCCGATCCTGGCGGCGATTATCACTGACCGCTCTGTGCCGGACGACGACAAGCACTCGATCATGATCACGGCCTTTGATTCAGGATGGGAGCGCAGCGGCACCTGCGGTGCGCTGCACACGATGGAGTGGCTGATGGGCGGTTCGCGTCTGGCCCGCCAGGCCCGCCGCTATCACCAGGTCGTGTTCATGCCGATTCCGAATCCGCATGGCTACCGCAACCATCTGGCGTATAACTCAAAGAAAGTCAACCCGTACCACGGCGGGCGCGGGCGTTCGGATCATTGGGATCTCCAAAAGATAGAGGTCAAGAATCCTGAAGACGCGCCTCACATGGTCGCCATCACCAAGGTGTTCGACAAGTATCAGCCGGAGTTTATTCTCGACATGCACGGGGTGGGGCTTAAATACGCGGGCCAACTGGTCCAGCCCTCGCTCGGCAGCGCTTACTCCAACACCTCCAACCGGCCTTGGGACTGGCGTCTGCTGGAAACCATGATCGGCTATGCCAACCGTTCGGGGCACGCCTTCGTGCGCATGGAGGTGGATGCGCAGCAATCTTATTTCCCGACGGGGCTGGAAGCCTATTCCAAACGTTTCTGGATGGGGCGGCCTTTGTTCTACACCGCGCAGTACGGTTACGCCAAATACCACACCATGCCATGCACCGTCGAGGTCGGCTGGCCCGAGGGCGCGGTCGAGGCGGTCAAGGGTCTGCTCGATTTCGGGGTTAGACAGTTCAAGGAGTCGCCCGTGCCGGGGCTGCCGGTGAACCGTGCCGTGTATCAGCCCGGCAATCTCTCGGTATGCGCTTACGGCGCCACGGCCAAGGAGCGCCGGCGCAGCCGCGTGGAACTGTGGCAACGGCAGGAAGAGATCATGCTGGGCAGCGCCTATCCTTATACCGACGGGCGGATCATGGCCGTGTGCGGGGTCGGCGAAAACACCTCGAAAAAGCTCTTCGGCGACAAAAAGGGACCTACCATACCGATTCACGATTTCTTGCGCAACATCCGCCGGTTCCCGGGTTTGGAACATGACGTTATCGATCAGTACGCGCTATCTGGCCCCCAATACTGCGTGTATATGAGCGGCATGGCCGAACCGCCGCGAGAAGGTAAAGCTTTTGCGCCGCCGCAACAAGGGCTGGCGATCGAGATACCTGTCTTCTACCGCGCTCCCAAACTGTTGGACGTGCGCTTGAACGGGCGGCTCTTGACCGAAGACGCCGCGGACAGGTATCAGGTCTGGTACTCCGAGTGGGAGGGCTACACCTTGTTGCGGGTGAACGTACC
>JAQVQN010000180.1 GCA_028701555.1 Kiritimatiellia bacterium
ACCGCGCGTGATATCCAAGCCGTTTTTCCTCGGCGGATCACAGGATCCGGCTGTCTTGACGTGCGCTGCGAAACCCGGCCCTGCGGTGTTTGTTAATCTTGCGCCCGGTCCTGACGACAGCTTCACGCTGATCGTTGTACCGGTCGAGGTGCTGCCGGAAGGCGACGGGCTGGCTCCGGCCATGCGCAATGTCATACGCGTGTGGGTTCGTCCGCGAGTTGGTGTCGCACCATTTCTGGAGGCCTATTCGCGCGCGGGCGGCACGCACCACAGCGCGCTGGTGCTGGGGGAGCATGTGGAGGCGATCAAGGCCTTCGGACGCATGATCGGTTTGGAAACCAAGGAGATTTAAATGAACGGCAATCAAGGGTTCGCGTTGAACGCATGGGACTTCACGGCTTTTATAGGTTATCTGGTGATATTGTGTTTCATCGGTTTCTGGTCCGGTCGCAAAAAGAAAAAAGAGTCGGCGGACTACTTTCTGGCCAGTCGGAGTCTGCCCTGGTATGTGGTTGGTGGCTCTTTCATCGCATCTAACATCAGCACCGAGCACTTTATCGGCATGATCGGTGCAGCCTTTGTGTATGGCATTTGCGTGGCGATGGCCGAATGGGCCAACATCATCAGCTTTAGCTTTCTGATCTGGCTGTTCATACCGTTCCTGCTTTCGGCGCGTGTGTTCACGACGCCGGAGTTCATGGAACGGCGTTTCAATTCGGTGCTGCGCCAGTTTTTCGCGGCGGTCACGATCATCAGCAACGTGGTGGCGTTTCTGGCAGCGGTACTTTATGGCGGCGGGTTAGCCATTCAAAAACTGTTCGGTTGGAGCTTGTGGCTATCGATCATCGTGCTGGGGCTGCTGGCCGGGAGCTGGGTGGTGTACGGCGGGTTGGTGTCGGTGGCATGGACCGATCTGTTCACGGTCGCCGTGATGTTGGTCGGCGGAACGCTGGTTACGATTTTCGGTTTGCAGATGCTGGCAGGTGATTCGGGCTCGCTGATCGACGGGTTCAGGATCATGGTCGAGCGGAATAACGCGCAAGCCGGTGTCTGGCAGGAGGTGGTCGCGCAAAACGCGCCTAACATCGTGGGTATGAGCGAATACCGACGGCTCTCCGTGATCCAGCCTTTGACGCATCAAACGACGCCTTGGAGCGGACTGGTGGTCGGTTTTCTGGCTGTGAGCATCTGGTACAACGTCATCAACCAGTTTATGATCCAGCGGGTGCTAGGCGCCAAGAACGCATGGCACGCGCGCATGGGCATCGTGTTCGCGGGTTACATGAAGATATTTCTGCCGGTGATTGTGGTTGTGCCGGGGCTGATTCTGTTCGCGGCACATCCCGAGGTCATGCGGCTGCCGTGGGCGGAAATCCGGCCTGAAGCCGACAAGGGGTATGTGATGATGTTGCAGACCCTGCTGCCGGCCGGTATTCGCGGCATTTTTTTGGCTGCACTGTTTGGCGCGATACAGTCGACGGTCAATGCGGTGCTGAACTCCACTTCCACCGTGTTCACGATGGACATATTCAAGCGGCAGTTGAAGAAAGATGCCACGGACAAGCAATTGATCTTTGTCGGTCGCGTTTCGACGGTGGTGATTCTGCTGATCGCGATGGTGATCGCGATGTACATCGAGCGTCTGGGCGGCAGTCTGTTCGTCTATATCCAGACCCTGTACGCCTTCTTCGCGCCGCCTTTCGCGGCGGTGTTCCTGCTGGGGATACTCTTCAAGCGCATCAACGGCAAGGGTGCGGCAACGGCGGTGTTTCTGGGGTTTGTTTTCGGCATAGCCATGAAGCTCTACATCCAATTCTGCCCCGCGCATCCGCGCTGGCTGGAGCCGTATTCGAATCAGGCTATCATCAACTGGTTCGTATGTGCCGTAACATGCGTGGTTGTTAGTCTTATGACCGCTCCGCCCGCGCCCGAGCAAGTCACGGATGAACTGACCATCAACTGGCGCAAGATCAACATCTTTAACGATCTCGGCAAAGGCTGGGCGAACGTGACTATCTGGTGGGGCATTTTCGCGGCGATCGTGATTGGGCTGGTCGCTCTGCTCTGGTGAGGAAATCCCATGCATGTGATAAGTGCGTTGGCACCGGTCTTTATGCTGGTTGCGGTGGGATATCTGCTGTTGCGGTGGAAGTTCGCGGATGACGCTTTCTTCCATGTGGCAGCGAAATTCGCCTACTGGATCGGGCTGCCGTCGCTGCTCTTCAAAAACATAGCGGAGGCCTCGCTCTCCCTGTCGGATGCGGGGCGCGTGTTTGCGGTGATGGCGGCGGCATCGATCCTGACGGCGCTGGTCAGTGCGCCGGTGGCGCGCGCGTTGGGTCTGAGCGCGACCCGCGGACGCACGTTCATACACACCAGCTTTCATTGCAACACCGCGTTTGTGGGATTGCCGGTGATGCTATACTCATTGACTGCCTATCCCGACAGCGACAAACTCATTGAGATGGCCAGCATGGCGCTGGCGCCGATGATACCGGTCTTCAACATAATGTCGGTAATTGTCATGCGCGGCGCGGTTGATACGGCGAAAAAGGGGCTTCTGGTCATCATACTGAAGAAGGTCGTGACCAACCCTCAAGTCTTGTCCTGTCTGGCCGGGCTGGCAGTCGCGTTCTGCGGCTTTCGTTTGCCGTTGGCCCTTTCGCGCAGCGTCGGCTCGCTGGGCTCCATGGCCCTGCCGCTGGCACTAATGAGTATCGGCGCAGGCCTGAATCTGCGCAATGTCAGGGACGGGTTGGGTGCGGCGTGTCTGGCGGCATTTTTCAATGTGGTCATGCTGCCGCTGATCGGGTTCGGGCTTTGCCGGTTCGGCGGTTTGACGTCTGGCGAGACATTGGTCAGCCTGATTTTTCTGACCTGTCCGACCGCATCCAGCGCATACATATACGCGCGGCAAATGAAGGGCGACCCGTCGTTCGCCGGCAATGTGATTCTGATCAGCACGCTAATGTCGGCCCCGGCATTGTGGGCCGTTTTATATTTCGGCCTTTGATGTGGCTACGACGTATGGGGTTGGTGCGCAAAGATGTGAAATCGCACCCGAAAATTATTGGCATTGAGTAATAAACGTAACTTTAATAACATTGAAATTACGTGTGG
This sequence comes from Kiritimatiellia bacterium, assembly GCA_028701555.1. Lineage (GTDB taxonomy): Bacteria > Verrucomicrobiota > Kiritimatiellia > RFP12 > UBA1067 > JAQVQN01. The sequence continues at coordinate 3,121 of JAQVQN010000180.1, forward strand.
ATAATAATTTTTATAAGGCGACCCTGTGGTGACAACGCATTCCAGAGACAATGTCAGTGGTGATGCCAGGTCCTGGTTTGTCAGAAATGAGCACGGCAGGCGCTTCGGGCCTGCGGATTTCACCACGCTGCTGGAGTGGGCGAGAGACGGACGCATAGGGCCGCTTAACGAGATCTCGAGTGACGGAATCCACTGGTCTTTGGCATCGGCAATGCCTGAGATGGAGATGGACTGGGTGGCGGCGCTGGCCCCTGGCAGTTTCTACGGGCCGATACATGCCGGGGCACTGCGCGGGCTTTTGGATGAAGGTTCAGTGCAGGCGGAAGCGGCCCTGTTCCGGCGAGACCGGTTGGATAAAGGCGGCGTTCAAGCAGCAGCAGAAGAGCTGGCAAGCCTGCGCGCATTGTCGGATAAGTTGGGCAATGAGGTGGCGGAACGCGAGGCTGAGATCGAAGCTTTGCGTTGTAACCTTCAGGTGACAAAAGAGCAGGCACGGCTTGAGATTGGTCGGGAGCGGGAGCGGGCGCGACTGCAGGCGGAGGAAAGCGCGGCGGAGTCTGAGGAGATTCGGCGGCTGTTGCGGGAACATACGGAACAGTCGCAAGAACAGCGACGGCTTGATGCAGCGCGGGCGGCGGCTCTCGAAGATGAGTTGCGCCATGCGCGTGGTGAGCTGTCGGCGGTATTGGCCCAAGCGGAAAAGCTGAAGGAAGAGGCGGACAAACAGCGCCGTTTGCGGACGGAAGAGCTTAGCGCTTATGAAGAACGCGAGAATGCGGCGCTTGAGGATGCCAGAGCCGCGCTGGAGCGTGAGGCAGAGTTGCGCGGACGGATTGTGGCGCTTGAAAAAGCTTTGGCCGAGACGGGCATGGCCGCTGCTGCTGAAGAAGGGGTGCTGGATGACGCGGAGGCTGGTGCTGTCGGGTTTGAATCTGAGGGCAGAGTATCGGAATATGTTGAGGCGGAAGCGCTGGACATCGCCGATGTTCCGCAGCGTTTGAAGAAGCACGAAAGATTTATTGAAGAAGCGGATGTGTTGCCGCCGGAGCAGGGTGCTGAGAAAACGTCTGGCAGACGTGCGCCTGTGTCAGAAGCAGCGGCGGGTGCTAGGCCAGCCGCAGGGCTTTCCATGGCCGCGCTAGAGGCGCAGGCTCGGCGGGAACTGGAGATGCTAGGCGCGGGAGCGAAAATGTTTTTTACGAAGACCAAGAGCTAGAAAGATTTGGGCGAGGTTGCGGTTGGCTGTCTGACCATCAAACACGAACAGGTATGGAAACTTATGTCTGAGAATCATGAGGATAACCGGCAATGGTTTCTGAGGATCAATGGTGAAACGGTCTTCGGCCCGGTTTCGACGCAAGGGCTTGTTTTGTGGGCAGAACAGGGTCGTATTCTGCCGGGCCATGAGGTGTCGAATGACCGCAAGAAGTGGGAGGCGGCGACGGGTGTCGATTTTTTGGGAATGTGCTGGTTTGTGGATGACACTCAGGGAGAACTGCGCGGGCCGCTTAACCGTCTGGCCGCCGAGGCGTTGATCAAGAGCGGCAAGGTTCCGGAAGGCTCCCGGCTTGTGGAAGCTGGCGACGAGCAGTTGACGGTGGAACGAACTGACGTGGAGGAGGGTGTGCCGCATCAGCGGGAGGCGGCAATGCCGGAAGACATTCTGCGCCGCCGCATCAGAGAGCTGGAATCGATGGTCAACGAACAGCGGGCGAGACTGACCAAACTGTCTGACGCTGACGCGCTCGAGGCTATCCAGCAGGAGCGCGATGTGCTGTCGGCGTTGCTTAAAGAGGCGGAAGAGCAGCGCGATAGCATCAAGCGTGCCGCAGAGAAAGAGGTGCGCGCCAACGAGCGCAAGCAAGAATCTTTGCGCCAGCAGATCAAAAAGCTTGAACAAGAGTGCGAGGAGGCCAACAACCGCTTGGTTCTTTTGGACGAGGCCGCCGAGCGCAGGGAGAAAGAGACCATCGAGGAAGCTGCAAAGATGGCTGTGATGGTGAGGCAGGAGGCTGTTGATCAGGCGCAGCGCGAGAAGGAGATGCGGGAGGAGGCATTGCGAAAAGAGACTCAAGCTTTGCGGGCCAAGCTTGCCGAGTCGGAAAAATCGCTAGCGGAGGCATTCAACGCCTTCGAGCGTCGGCTGGAAACCATGACCGATGAAGCTGAGGCATTAACTAAGCGTGGTGCGGAGATGGCGGCAGAACTGCAAGCCGCTAAAATTGCGCTAGGGGATAAAGCGAAACTATTGGAGCGGCTGACAGCGGATTTGGGCACTGAGCGTAATCTGTCGCAGCGGCTCGCTGGCGAGTTAGAGAATGCTAAAGCGAGTTTGCATGCCGCTGAGGAGCGTCTGAACGCCAGCGAGGCGGCTTTCGCCGAACTTTTAAACGACGCGAACGCGCGCGACACGGAATACCGCGAGAAGATCGCGATGCTTGAGAAAGACTCCGCGCAATCGCCGGAAGCCCGCGCGCGTTTCAATGCGGATCAGGCGGCG
>JAQVQN010000181.1 GCA_028701555.1 Kiritimatiellia bacterium
ACGGCCTGATATGGGGCGGCGTTAGTTTTGCGTGAGGCTTGCCATAGGTCAGTGAAAAGGGAATGCGCCCAATCCTTTTGCGGGTGGTTGACGGCATGGTACATGTACTTTATATTGTAGAAAAAAGGGGGGGCGGATGAAGGGGATGTTGTTATTGGCAGTGGTATTGGTCACCGGTTTTTTAAAGGCCGCGATGGTGGAGAATCCCAGTTTTGAGACAATCGCGGCGGACGGCGGGGTTGACGGATGGTCTTGGTGGTCACGCGAAGCGGGTAAGGGCGGCGTCGAAGTTTCCGGCGACGCGCCGTCCGGAGCGCGATCGGTACGTGTCCGGCATGACGGCGAACGCGACTGGGCTTATTCAAACAGTCGCAAAACGCCGGTCAAGCCGGGCGAGTCGTACGAGGTTTCGGTGTGGATTAAAGGGGTGGAGGGGTATAAGGCTGGCAGTTTGACGGTCACCGGAACCCGCGACGGCAAGGTAGTGAGCTGGGAGATCGGCACAGCCAGCGGCAGGTTTTCTGCGCAATGGCAAAAGTTTATCGGTTTCTTTGAGGTGCCGGAAGGTGTCGACACTGTTTATGTGCGGCTGGTCGGTTCCGGCAAGACGGATTTTCTTGTGGACGATGTGTATCTGGCGCCTGGCAGACTCGAGTTGCCGCCGAAGGGGCCCAAGGTGGCGGGGTGGGCGCAAGAAAGGCCTGAAGAACAGATCGGGCGCGGTCTGGTGGCGGTGGAGACTGCGGACGGCACATATTTGAGCTGGCGGCTGCTGGAAGGCGACAACTCCGGGATCGCCTTTGACGTATACCGGGAAATTGAAGGCCAGCGACAGCGGCTGAACACGGTGCCGATAAGACAGGCCACGGACTTTCGGGACGCAGGGTTCTTTAACGCGACGGCGGCGTATACGGTCGAGCCGTCCGCCGGCTTCGGCGGCGCGACTCAGTGTATACGTCCGGTCGCGCTGGCTGGTTCAAAATTGCCTTACATATGCATACCGCTCGCGGCTACCAACGTCACGGCGCAGAAGGTGGGCATCGGCGACATCGACGGCGACGGCGTGTACGATTACTTGATCAAGCAGCCGGGGCAGAACATCGACCCGTGGCACAAGTACTGGCACAGGTCGCCGGACACCTTCAAGATCGAAGCCCGCAGGCATGACGGCACTCTGCTTTGGATCAAAGACCTAGGGTGGAGCATAGAACGCGGCATGTGGTACTCGCCGATGATTGTGTGCGACCTCAACGGCAACGGGCGCGCCGAGGTGGTGCTCAAGATCGGTCCAGATGAGGACATGCGCGACGGGGACGGCCGGGTACAGGCAGGCCCGGAATGGGTCGCGGTGCTGGACGGTCTGACGGGTCTGGAGATAGCACGGGCACCGTGGCCGCCGCGTGACAAGCTGGAGGATTACAACCGGTCTTCGCGTAACCAGCTTGCCGTGGCGTATCTAGACGGCAAGACCCCGTGTCTGTTGGTGCTGCGCGGCACTTACGGGGTGATGCTGGCCGATGCCTGGCAGCTTAAGAATAGCAAGTTGGAGAAGCTTTGGAGTTTCTCCAATGAAGATTTGCCGCGCGAGTACCGCGGTCAGGGCGCGCACAGTTGCTTGTGCGCCGATGTTGACGGAGACGGACGCGACGAGGTGATCTTGGGCTCTCTGGTGCTTGACGATGATGGTTCGGTGTTGTGGACATCCGGCAAGGGTCATCCCGATGCGCATTATTACGGCGACATTGATCCGGTGCGGCCCGGCATGGAGCTGGCATATATTATAGAAACTCGTCAGAGTGTCGGCGGCGGCATACATCTGCTTGATCCGGTAGACGGCAGCATGATCTGGCAGCTTCAAGAGCCGACGGTGCATGTCCACGGACGCGGCATGTGCTCTGATATCGACGTGATTCACCCGGGCTTGGAGATTTACGGCGCTGATTGTGACGCGCACAAGTTGACGGAGCGGCGCTGGCTGTTCTCAAGTGACGGGCGGATCATGAAATCAGGTAAAGAGGTTAATTTCAAATTCGGTGCGCTTAGCGCCTGGTGGGATGCTGACTTGCAGCGCGAGTTGATATTAGGCAACCGCATGGCTGATTATGAAGGCGGGTCGGTTAGTGAAAATATGGAAGGTTCGGTATTGGCAGTGGCGGACGTGCTTGGAGACTGGCGCGAAGAGATTTTCACTACCATGCCAGGCGAGCTGCGCATTTACACCACTTCCGTTCTAGCGATGGACCGGCGGATATGCCTGATGCAGAACAAGGCTTACCGCATGCGGGTGATGATGAACGCCATGGGTTATTATCAGGCACCGATCTTGTCGTATGTGCCGGAGGCAAGGTCGCCAAATCTTAACCTGACGCTGATGCGTGACGGCAAGCAGCAGCTTTGCCGTACTGTAGTTGTGGCGCCATTTGATACAGATGTCAAAGGCAAGGTAACCTTAACCGCCCCCGCGGGTATCGAGCTTTCGCGGACGGAGTGGGATGTGGACATCGCGCACGGTGCGCGGTCGGCGGAGGCGGTAAAAGTGACCGGGTCACTGAAACGGCGCGGCGATTCGATCCGCGCGACGTTTGTTAGGCAGGACGGTCGCGTTCTGCAAGGTGCCGTGCCACTAGGCTTGTAGAATCAAGGTTCAAAGAGGAGGACTGCACGCCATGGGTGAAGAAAAAATATGCGGTTATAGTGACCGTGAGGTTTTGAGAAGACTGGCATGCTTGCTGGTGGCTTTTGCGGGTGTCTGCCTGATGGCAGGTGCCAGCCGCATGACTCCGTTGGAGTGGCAATTGCGAACTCTCGGAGATGTGCTGCGTGTGCGCGAGGCATTGTCGATGTTCGTTTTCGCGCCGGCCCTAGGGGTGCTATTCTGGCTGATCGCACGCTGTGTCGGCAAAGGGAGTGCGTCTGTCGCGGTGCAGGTGCTGATGGTATTGGCGGTCTATTTCGTCGCCTGCGGGATGGGCATTCATGATCCACTAAACCGCATGCAGACGGTTTATCCGGAACACCTGCTGCCGTCGAATGTTTGGCGAACCATGTTATATCTGGACGACCAGTTGAGCCACTGGGTGTTTTTTGGCGGGTTTGTGCTGGGGACTTGGGTGGTGGGCGTACAGCAGGTCTTGGCACCTCTCGAAGACAAGATGGGATGGCGCTGGGGTATCGGTTTTGTTGTGATCAGTTTGGCATTGCTTTGGGTGATGCTGACCAATCTTTGGGACGAGTACCCGAAGACGCTGGTGGATATTTGCGTCATAGCGCTAGCGGCGCTGGTGCCGTTAATTGTGCATCTTGCCTTTAACCGTAGAGTCGGACTTATGCGGTTGCCGTTGTTGCTGGTGATATATCCGGCTTATTTCGGCAGCATCGCGGGCACTTTGATCCGCTGGCGGCTACAAGGAAAAATTTGACGGCTTCTTTTCGCGCTTGGTCATGCAGGCTGCAATGCGATATACTTCAAAGCCAACGTTCTTGAAAGGATGCATTCGATGTCTAAATCACATGTGAAGCATATTTGCGCCTGTACTATGCTTGCTGCCGTCGCGGTGGCTCAAGGCCTGCCCGCTAAAAAAAATCCGGCGGTTTTGCTGGATGGTGTGGCGGCTTACGTCAATACCGAGATGATCACGATTGCCGAGGTCATGAGCGAGGTGCGCCGCAGTCCCTGGGCCGAGGTTTCGCCGGAAATGCGCGAGAAGCGGCTGCGCGAGCTTTATACGGCCACGCTGAACGCGCTGATCGACCGCAAGCTGATTCTGGCTGCGGCCAAAAACTCCAAGATGGAGTTGCAGTCATGGGCGGTCGACAACCGCATCAGGGAAATCGTTGCCAATAATTTCGACGGCAACCAAACAAAGCTGCACGACCTGCTGGCCGAGCGCAAGATTGCTTACGAAGACTGGCGTAAGGGGATCGAGGAAGATCTGATGATTACTGCCATGCGTTACCAGCAGGTCGAGAAGCGCATATCGCCGACGCCCACCGAGGTGCGCGAGGAGTACGAGGCCAACAAGGGGCGGTATCAGACCGAGACGGCTGTAGCGGTCAGCATGATCATCCTCGATCCGCCTGAACAGGATGGTGGTCTGTCCGTCGAAGAGCGCGCGGTCAAGATCAGTGCTGCGCTGAAGGAAGGCACATCATTTGCCTCCTTGGCGAAAACCTTCTCGAATGATGCCAAGGCCGCGCAGGGCGGTTCGTGGGGCAAGGTCAATCCCGAAGACGTTTTCCGCGCCGAGATTGTGGAGGCGCTGGCCCGACTGACCCCTGGGGAGGTAGCCCCGGTCGTGATCCTTGACGGTTACGGCTACATCGTGCGCAAAGACGAGCAGCAGGATTCCCGGCTGCTGACCTTTGAGGAGGCTGCGCCGTATGTCGAGAGTCACCTGCGCATGCGTTTGGCCGAACAGATTTACAAGGATTGGACAGACCGCCTTCGCGCGGAAGCTTACATCAAGGTGTTTGAGCTGCCCACGGTGAATTGAGGTGGCGCGTGAAGCTGACCTCCCCGACACAGGTAAAGAACTGGTGCATTGAGAACGGTTTCCATCCGAACAAGACACTGGGCCAGAATTTTCTGGTTGACCTGAATATCCTGAACATCATCACGGACGCAGCCGGCATCAGCGAGGGGGATCGTGTTTTGGAGATCGGACCCGGACTAGGCGTTCTGACCGAGGCGCTGTTGCACCGTGGTGCGCGTGTGACTGCGGTCGAGAAGGATGGGCGTCTCGCAGGCAGGCTGGATGCGGCGTTGGGTTCCCCGGACGAGTTGCAGGTCATCGAAGCTGACGCTCTGGCACTTGATCTGGACGGGTTTCTGGCGGTGGGCTTTGATGCCTGTGTCTCCAATCTCCCGTACTCTGTTGGAACCCGCATACTGCTGGAACTGGCCTTGCATCCGGCCGCGCCGCGCTGTTTTGTGGTGCTGGTGCAGAGCGAAGTCGCCGAACGGTTCCGCGCCTATCCCGGTGCGGAAGCCCGCGGGCAGTCGGGGGTGTGGCTGCAACTGGATTATGAAGTCACATTGATCCGCGAGGTCAAAGCCGCTTGTTTTTGGCCCAAGCCAGAAGTGGGGTCGGCGATCGTGCGTCTTGATCGGCGCTCCTGCGGCCTTTCAAAGAGCGAGCGGCGATGGTTTTTCGACCTGACCCGGCATGCCTTCATGCACCGGCGCAAACAGCTTGGAGCGGTGTTGCGCAAGGCACCAGAGCCTTTGAGCTGCTCTGAGGAGCGTCTGGCGCAAATATTTACCGAGTCTGGGATTGATCCGCATGACCGGCCGGAAAGGCTGAGCGGGGAACAGTGGCAGGCTTTGTCCCGCGCGTTTGATCGCGTTTTCAATGCCGACGACTGAGCAGAAGACGGGCGATTTCGGTCAAGGCACCACTCTGCGGCCCCGGCAGGCCTTGCAATGCGGCGAGTGCTGTTGCCGTCTGACTCGCGGCCCATGCGCGGGCATCTTCAACGGACATGACTCGCAGGCAGGAGAGTTCGCCTTTATTTTCGCGGGTACTCTCATCCGCATCAAGCAGGTCATCGGTGATCTGGAAAGCCATGCCCAGACCGTCGGCAAAGGAAGTGAG
>JAQVQN010000182.1 GCA_028701555.1 Kiritimatiellia bacterium
TGGGCACACTGCTGGATACCCCCTGGGCCGTCCAACAGATGGCCTCCAATTTCGCACTGTATCTCAAAGCCTACCCCAATGTACGCATCTTCTTCCAAGGCCTGCTGGTAAACCCCGTGATCGTGCAACGCGCCAGTAACAATTATCACCTCAAATCCTCCGAGGGTTCCAAAGCAGATCTGCAGATAATAGAATGGAAGACCAAACAAGGACGCGGTAGAGTGGTATTCTGCGATAGCGACGGGTTCGCCTTACATGAAGTAGATGCGGCGGTGCGTCCCGGTAGCGGTTTTAACTATACGGCATATCTGGTCTCCAGCCGTTTCGCCGCTATGCACGCAGAAAATCTATTGATCCTCGACGAGATGCACCCCGAAATCAAGGCCTTCTTGGACGCCGCACGCGATATCCTGCGACGCCATTTCCGGGAACGCCGCGAGGCGCTCACGGCCGAACTGCTTAATCAGTGGCGCGACGAGGGCTCGTATCCCTTCTCCGGAGAGGTCGCCGATGATGCCGAATCTACCTTGCGCAGCCGTTTCAACGCCTGTGCCCTGACTATACGCGCGTATTCCGATAATTTCGACAACTTTACCGTCTTGGAGAAAAAGCTGCTGTTCCGCCTTGTGCGTGACGCGCTTTCTTCCAACACCGCTGCCGCCACCGCCATGCTGGCTGACACTCTGAACATGCCGCTTAAAAAACGCCGTGAACTGCTGAAAGCTTAACACCGCAAAAACTATCATAAGCCCCCATCATGAATACACCTTGTCGAAAAATAGTTGTCACTTCCGCACTGCCTTACGCCAACGGCGACATCCACATCGGCCACCTGGTCGAGTACATCCAGACCGATTTCTGGGTTCGTTTCCAGAAAATGCGAGGAAACGAGTGCGTGTATGTATGCGCCGACGATACCCACGGCACGCCGATCATGCTGCGTGCCCGCAACGAAGGCATCACGCCTGAGGCACTCATCGCCGCCAGCCACGATCAGCACACGCGTGATTTCGCGGGTTTTGAGATCAGCTTCGATAATTACTACTCCACGAACAGCCCTGAGAACCGGCGGTTCTGCAATGCCGTGTATGAGGCGATGTTGAAAAGCGGCGCGGTCACCACGCGCAGCCTACCACAGCTTTACTGCGGACACGACCAGATGTTTCTGCCCGATCGTTTCGTCAAGGGCACTTGTCCAAAATGCGGCGCGCAAGGCCAGTACGGTGACGCATGCGATGTCTGCGGACAAACTTATGCGGCGGAGGAGTTGGTAAACGCTCTCTGCGCCATTTGCGGACGCGCACCGGTGACCCGCGACAGCGAACATCTCTTTTTCGAACTTGAGCCGTTTCGCGATTTCCTTAAGCAATGGATACCCGCGCACACTGCACCGGATGTCGCCAACAAGCTTCTGGAGTGGTTCAATGAACCGCTGCGCGGCTGGTGCATCTCGCGCGACGCTCCGTATTTCGGTTTTGAGATACCAGGGCACCCCGGGAAATTTTTTTACGTTTGGGTGGACGCTCCCATAGGCTATATGGCCTCTCTGCAAAAATGGTGCGAAGACCACAAACAGCGCTTCGAGGATTGGTGGCAGAACCCGCAAGCGGAGCTTTATCACTTCATAGGCAAAGACATCGTGCGCTTCCACTGCCTGTTCTGGCCGGCCATGCTTAAAACCGCCGCGTTCAAAACCCCAGACAAAGTCTTTGTGCACGGCTTTCTAACCGTCAACGGCGAGAAGATGAGCAAATCCAAGGGCACCTTCGTCAAGGCCCGAACTTATCTCGACCATCTGAACCCGCAGGATCTGCGCTTCTATTACGCCTGCAAACTCAACGGCACCACCGACGACATGGATCTGAATCTGGCAGACTTTGCTAATCGTGTCAATTCTGACCTTGTGGGCAAGATCGCAAATCTGGCCTCGCGCGGCGCCCAGATGTTGAACAAGCGCCTCGACGGCCTGACCGGTTCGATGGACGCTGAAGGACGCGAACTGCACAAGCGCGCCGTCGCAAAGGCCGATAGCATCGCCGCCAATTACGAAGCGCGTGATTTCAGCAAAGTCATGACCGACATACGTGATTTGGCCGACCAAGCCAACCAGTATTTCGACGCCAAAGCACCTTGGACACTGGTGAAAACCGACCCTGAGGCTGCGCGACAAGTTATGACTTCGGTGCTAAATGTTTTCCGTGTGCTGGCAATCTACCTGCAGCCGGTGTTGCCTTCCTTCGCACTGAAAACCTCACGGCTTTTCAACGAGGACGCTTACACCTGGGAAGCGCTCGGCAGCACCGTAGAGAACAAGCGCATAAACGTTTACGAGTATCTGGCCACACGTGTCGAGCAGAGCGCTATCGACACTATGATCGATGCCAGCCGCCTGACTTAAAATTATCATTGTGAAAAACATACGCCATTGGCTTGGAGTCTTGCGCCTCTGGTCGCTGACGGCGGCTGTCGTGCCGATCGCTCTCGGTGCTGCTCTAGCGGCTCGGGGAGGGCATTTTTCGTGGCTGATGCTTGCGCTTACCATGTCGGCCGGCATCTGCCTGCAGTTGTCGGCCAATCTTCTCAACACCTACGGCGACTTCCGTTCTGGGGTGGACAAGCCAGAGAGTCCGCCTAACGCCCCCCAACTGGTCTTTGGCGATTTGCGTCCGGCACAGGTAAAAGCCGCTGGCTTGACCGCGCTCGCCTGCGGCGCGTGTGCCGGTTGCGCCGCCGCCGCGCTCAGCGACTGGCGACTGCTGCTATTCGCGGCGGCAGGTATTCTTGGCGCAGGCGGCTACACCACCGTCGCGCGCTACAAATATCTGGGCCTGGGCGTACCCGCCGTCGCCCTGCTAATGGGATTCCTGATGGTCACAGCCAGCCACTTCGCCCAAGCCCTCTCAATATCACCGCAAAGCGTCATAGCCTCCCTGCCTTTGTCCTGCTTGGTCGCGGCTATCCTACACGGCAACGACCTTCGTGATACGGCTTCAGACCGCCTTGCAGGCATACGCACCACAGCCTTAATCATCGGCCCGGCGGCAGCGCGCTGGCTATTCGTCACCCTGCATATTGCGCCTTATCTTATAATTCTATTTTTCGTGGCCATGAACATTCTGCCTCTGCTTACGCTATTGACATTGCTGGCAGCACCGCTCAGTGCTTATCTTGTGCGAGCCTGCATACGAGATGAGACTTCGATACTGGAAGGTAAGACAGCATCCACGCATCTGCTGTTCGGCGCACTGCTAATAGCCGCCCTGCTGCTGCCCGCCTGATAATGCTATGGGAGAGGGCCGGGGTGAGGGTTACGGGCTTTGCCCGCGTTAGCAGGCATAAAAAAAGGCCGTCGATAACGACGGTCGTAAAAAATGGCGGGGTGGACGGGATTCGAACCCGCGACCACCGGATCGACAGTCCGGTGCGCTAACCAATTGCGCCACCACCCCGCAAAAAACAGATGTTAAATTATCAAACGCGCTGCCTTCTGACAAGTGCCATTGTTCCAGTTTGCCAAAAACTTTTCCAACAAAAAACCGGCTTTCAATTAGCCGGTTCTCGCAAATGGTAGGGGTGCACGGACTCGAACCGTGGACCCAGTGATTAAGAGTCACTTGCTCTACCAACTGAGCTACACCCCCATGACAAATGGAGCGAGCGAAGGGAGTCGAACCCTCGACAACCACCTTGGCAAGGTGGCGCTCTACCAACTGAGCTACGCTCGCTTCAAAAGACAGGTGAAAATGTACCAGAACCCATCAGCGTATGCAATAGGGTTTTTTGATTAGCGCCGATTTTTTCTCAATTTTTTAGTTGCTCGCCAGAGCATCAAAAGGTGTTGCCGTTTCTAGCGAAAAACGATATTTTTACACTAACTTATGAAGAACATGGCCAGTCTGTCCGTGAAGAGAAACTTATCACTGCTCGTTCCTGCTTGGAAAATCAGGCTCGGAAGCATAACCTCCACTGAAAGAAAAATTATAATAGCGACAGCAGCACTTTTTCTGTTGGGTGCCTTAGTCCGGCTATGCAGGTAAAGACTGCCCACCTCTGCCCAGTTGGAGGCAGACAATGCACAATACAGGGTAAAATAAATAAGCACTTCTGACGTCAGGGCGTGTCAGGCACGTTAATTAAGTCCCAAACGACAAAGCGCGGATCCCACATCTCTATAATCCAACTGAAGAACAGATTAGTCGAGAATGTCCCCCGCATCTCATACCAGAGATTTGACGTGAATATTCTGGACTGATGGTTCACGTCAAAAGAGCTGGGAGTGAAATTATACTGAGCTACCATTCTCCAATCGGGTTCGGTGAGCAGTTCCTTAAACCTAATCTTGAAAGCGGCGCCACCCTGCAGTTTGGTGATGTTAGCGCCATCTAAAGCAAGCTGAACCGTTACAAAATAATTAGTGGCGGGATCGCATTCGACGTTTAATAAGCCGCCCTCCATGATATGCGGAACCGTCGGGTTCGCATCTAGCCAGAACAGTTCTGTCAAGGTCAGCTCACGTGTGCCATAATAACTGGGCACAAGGTCTCCGTCAGGGAACCCTAGCAGCCAATTCAAAACTTCAGGCGGCAGACCTAGTGCCGCAATGTCGCTTCGCAGGCCGATCTGCGCATGCACAACCGTATTGGTCTCAACATCTACCAAAGGCAAAAAGTAGGTCGCGTCAGGCCAGTCACCGCCACCCGGCAATTGTTCAACACCATTTACCGTCAATGATTTCAATCTATACCAGGCGTCAACCACATAGTTGATGTTGGTTGATCCGCCTTGGTTCAGCTTAAACACCAAAGAGGTGCTCCTGAACCCGTTCTGGGTGGCTTTGTCAGAATCCATGGTCGCGTTGATCAAAACGTTCGAGAAGCCTGGCAAAAGTGCCTCCGCCTGAGGAACTAGCTGGCCTTCATTTGGTGCTCCAGGAGTCCAGTATCCAGGGAAATTCCAGTCAGCTTTGACTTGCCCGTAACCGTTAGTCACGCCCAGCGAGCCTCCATTGTTCTCCTGTCCGACAAAAACAATCTTTTGCTGGGGATCCTGCTCAGCCCAACTTTCGCCACCGAAGAATGAACCGTAAGAACCGTCCCATTCATACGCCATCGCGTGTTCATACATACCCATAGGTCGGCGCAAACGTATGCCGCCGGGGTACCAATTCTGCAGAAAGTTGAAACTGAAGCTGGGGTACCCGTAGTCCAGTTTCGGTAGCGTCGCCGATGAGTCCGCAATTACAAAGAAAGAGTATCCGTTAGTGGCTTCAACTTGCAAAGGCAACCCTGCCGGCAAGGTGATGGTCCTGACAGTCCAGTTGTTTTGCACAAAATCCACCTTCCACCCCGCCAGATCATATCCGGATGGAACGGCGATCTCCACATACTGGTTGTCCCAGACTCCGAACTTCTGTTGTCCTTCAACAACCACATAATCGGTCACATTTACCTCGTTCACCCAG
>JAQVQN010000183.1 GCA_028701555.1 Kiritimatiellia bacterium
CTCCGGTCGGCGAGGTTACCACCCCGATGCGGCGCGGCAACTTAGGCAACGGGCGTTTGCGTTCGACATCGAAAAGTCCCTCGGCCTGTAGCCTGCGTTTCAGTTCCTCGAAACGCAACATCAACTCGCCCACGCCAGCCGCCTCGACGCGCAGAACCTTCAACTGCAGCTTGCCACCCGGTTCGTAATATGTGACCTCGCCGTAGATGCGTACACGCTTGCCGTCTTCGAATATCACGCTGGGAGGCAAGGCCCGCCGCGTTTGGGCGTTCATGACTCCGGAAAGCTGCGCACCTGCGTCTTTGAGAGTGAAATAAGTGTACCCGTAATTTCCCGCGACCCTGGCGCCTGAGAGTTCACCCTCGACCCAGACGCATCCGATCCCGTTCTCCAAAACACGGTTGATCAAACGCGCCAGCTCAGTTATCGAATAAATCTTTTTGGTGTTGAGACTGTCCATCCGCGCCACCCTGGCTAAGTCCGGTTTTCAGTTTCCTTGTAACGGTATGGCATTATCGAAAGCGCCCGGCCGCTCTGACGGTCGATGTCGATGATCGCCCCCTCCAAAATCCCCGGTCCCTTGGCGATCTCGAACTTGGCCGGGATGCCGGTAGTAAATCGCTTGAGGACCGGCGCGATCTCGCGTCCAATTACCGAGTTGGCCGGGCCAGTCATACCTATGTCGGTTATATATGCCGTGCCCTTAGGCAGGATCATAGCGTCACTGGTCTGGACATGCGTGTGCGTGCCGACCACCGCTGCCACACGTCCGTCCAGATAATGCCCCATCGCTATCTTCTCGGAAGTGGCCTCGGCGTGAAAATCAACGATCACCGGCACATTATGCGGCAGCGAAGCCAGCAAGGCGTCCATGGCGCGAAAAGGACAATCCGCCGGGTTCATGAAGACCCGCCCCATCAGGTTCACCGCCACAAAAGAACCGATCGCGGTCTGCACCATCGCATGACCTTGCCCGGGTGTGCCCGGCGGGACATTGACCGGACGCAACAGCCGTTTCTCACTGGATATGGTGGACTCCAGCTCCCGTTGTCCCCAGGCATGGTCTCCCAAAGTTATCACGTCCGCCCCAGCTTTGAACAGCTCTGCCGCCAAAGCCAGCGTGATGCCGTTGCCTGCCGCCGCGTTCTCGCCGTTCACGACCACCGCATGCACGGCGTTTGCGTCACGCAACCGCGCCACCACCTCTGTGAAAACGCGTCTCCCCGTGCCCCCGACTATATCCCCAACCACTAAAATTTTCATCTGCATGTTACCCGGACTTACTTCACTTGGCATATTCCACACAACGCGTTTCCCGCACCACGACCACTTTGATCTGTCCCGGGAACTGCATGTTGGCTCCGATCTGCTGACTTATATCGCGCGCCATCACCATGGCGTCGTTATCGTTGACATGCCCGGGGTCAACTATTACACGCACCTCGCGCCCGGCCTGAACCGCAAAAGTCTTTTTTACCCCAGGGAAGCTGTTGGCGATAGCCTCAAGCCGCTCCAGACGCTGCACATAAACGCCCAAGGTTTCCGCCCTCGCCCCAGGCCTTGAGCTTGAGATGGCGTCCGCCGCCGAACACAGCACCCCGTACAACCCCTCCGAAGGAACGTCTCCGTGATGCGCTGCCACGCCGTTGACCACCACCGCGTCCTCACCGTACTGCTTGAGAAACTCCGCCCCCAATAGCGCATGCACCCCTTGCGACTCTTGATCAAGCGCCTTGCCGATGTCATGAAAAAACCCGACCCGTCGGGCCACTGACGGGTCAAGACCCAAATCCGGCGCCATCATTCCCATCAGGTGCGCCACCTCCACTGAATGCCGCAAAACGTTTTGCGCGTAACTGGTGCGGAACTTCAGCCGCCCCACGCATTTGAGCACTTCTGACGGCACCCCCAGCACATGTGCCTCATATGCTGCAGATTCCCCGGCCTCGGCGATCGTTTTCTCCATATTTGCCTGTACGCTCTCTACAACCTCCTCGATACGGGCAGGATGTATGCGTCCGTCAGCCACCAGTTGCTCCAGTGCCTGACGGGCGATTTCGCGCCGGATCGGGTCGAATCCCGAAATGACCACCGCTTCCGGCGTGTCATCGATCAACATGTTGACGCCCGTCACAGCCTCCAGAGTCCTGATGTTACGGCCTTCACGCCCGATGATGCGCCCCTTGATATCATCGCTCGGCAAAGGCACAGTGCAGGTCATCATCTCGCTGGCATGGCTCAGCGAATAGCGCTGCACCGCCGCAGCCACGATATCGGCCGCCTCACGGTCAGCCGTCTCTTTGGCCTCCTCCTGGATGCGGCGAATCAGGCCGCCCGCCTCGCGCCTGATTTCCTGCTCGGCCCTTTGCTGGATCTCGCGCTTAGCCTCGTCATGGGTCATGCCCGCCAGACGTTGCAAGAACTGCGTACCCTCTGCCCCCTTTTTCTCGACCTCGGCCAGCTTCTGCCGCAAGTCGTCCGACTTGCGCAGCACCTCTTCCTGCTTCTGTGAGACCGCCTGATCTTTTTTCTCCAGCAAGATCGCCTTCTTGTCCATGTTCTCTTCACGGACTGTCAGCCGATCCTCAATATCCTGAAGCTCTTTGCGGCGCGCCTTGGTGCTTTTCTCAAACTCTTCGCGCGCTTTCACCACCTCGGCGCGCGCCATGATGTCGGCCTCCTTAAGACGGTTCTTGACCTCATTGTCGGCCTCGGTAAGTTTGTAATGCGCCTGCTTTTCTATAGCGTCCGCCTGCCAGCGGCCGATCAGACCGCGCAAGGCATAGCCGCCCAACATACCCGCCAAACCGAAAAGCAAGCCGACTGTGGCGTCGCTAACGTCGTACCAAGTAAAATTTGTCATAAAGATCCTAATGCGTTACCGCAATATTAACGTTTCACATCCGCACCGTCCCCGAAAGTCGCATCTAAGTACAGCGCGGGTCTTAAAATGATGAATATTACCCTTTTTTAGTGCGTAATTCAATGTCCGCACAAAAGATTCAGCAATAGATTCGTTTATCCGTGTGATTTCAAATTGTGGCAAACGCGCCATTACCCATATCCGCAATTGCTTTTTTTTGACTAATTTCGGGCAAAGACCATATAATCCCTAGCCGAACACCTGTTCCGGTAATCGACACTCACGTTTTTTAACCATATCACCGCGATCTATGTGTGGTCACGGTAAGCAACACTTCAATTTTTATGCGCACATCCGACATCCCGGCCGTGAACCGTCTGCTGAAAACGGCCTTCAACAGCGTCAAGGCACCGATCATCGACTTGGTGGCGGTGCAGACGCGCGACCCTTTCCGGGTGCTGCTAGGCACAATCCTCAGCGCGCGCACCAAGGACGCCTGCACAGCATCCGCCTGCGCACGGCTCTTCAGCCGCGTCACCACACCGGAAGAACTGCGCGCGATCCCCGCTGAAGAGCTGGAGCGGCTGATCTACCCCGTGGGCTTCTTCCGCGACAAGACACGCCACCTGAAAGCGCTGCCGGAAGCCCTGGACGCCAAATTCGGCGGCTTGCTGCCATCGACCGTCGAGGAACTGTGCGAACTGCCGGGAGTCGGTCGCAAGACCGCCAACCTGGTGGTGGCGCTGGGTTTCAACAAGCCCGCCATCTGCGTCGACGTGCATGTGCACCGCATCACCAACCGCCTGGGCCTGCTCAGCACTAAAACCCCATTCGAGACCGAGATGGCCTTGCGTAAAATCCTGCCGCAACGCTACTGGATCACCTGGAACTCGTATCTGGTCGCCTTCGGCCAGACCCGCTGCTTCCCCCGCAACCCCGCCTGCGCAGAGTGCCCCGTAGCCGCCTATTGCGACTCGCGCCAGACCGGCACGAACAATACCCGTGCGCGGCGTTCGCTGCCATCTGCCAGCAAACCCCACAGCAAACTCCAGCGGTAGCGCAGATCCTCGCCCTCGCCGCGGCGATGCCACGAAGCCAGCACAGGTAGCTTCCAGTAGGTGAAGTCCGAACGCTCGTCTTTTACATGCCGCAACATGCCGCACAGCAACCCGTAGTAATGCCGGTCCGGGTTACTCTCTACGCGCCACGCCGCGCCGCCCAGCATGCTCCAGCGGAAAAAGGCTTCGCCGCAATGCAGGTCAGAAGCACACCCGCCCAAAAGCTCGAACCCTTTCGAGTGTCCAGGATAGTGCGGAAACCGCATCGGCCACGGCTGATCATTCAGCCACGACCATAAACGACCAGGGGTCGCGGCCCGAACTTTAGTGAGCAACGCGCTCTCGGCCATCTCCGCGCAAGAGCGCATGCCCACTCCAGCCTGTGTGTCGGAAACATCCCATACCGCCGCCACCAGCCGGCCTTCACGGCGCACACACCACTGCACCTCCCCGAAATCTTTTTTCAGGCGTTTCTCAACGCTGCGGCGGAAGGCGCGGGCTAGGCCCGGTCGTTCCCAGTATGACACCCAAACCATCCGTTCGGCAGCACCGTCATCTCCTTTCAGCAGGTACACCCGGTCGCCGAACCAGCCTTTGAGAAAACCGTACTCGGCAGGTCCGCGCACCTTTTCTCCGCCCAGCCACAGGGCAATCCCCATCACGCCCAGACTGTTGGTGTCGACCCCGCCGCAAGGCCCGGAGAAAAGTGCTGACTCAGGCTCGAATTCGGCAGCGGCGAACTTTTTCAGATACCTGCGCTCGGGATACGCTATCTCGGCTGTTGTCAACGGCACATGCGCAATATATGCCGCGTTGACCGCCTGCCAGCCAGCGTCACGCCGCAGGCGGTTGCTGAAGACCGTCCCGTCCAAATAGGGGCGCAGCAGCGCCCCGACCAGAAACGGCGGCGCCTGCTCCAACCCTTCCGTCGTCTCTTCAGCATTCACATGTCCCAGCATACTGACAAACCATGCCAGCGCAGGAGTGGCCGTGTTGGACGGCACACCCATAGCGTCCAAAACGCCGTCAGCACCCGTAAGCACCGCATTGCCCTCCGCAAAGGAAGTCGCCGCAAGATTGCGGTCAAGCGTCCCCATCGAGGCTTTCATCAGACTTTCAAGATCAAAATGGCTGTCCTCGACCGCGTGGCAGAACTCATGCACGTACACGAAGCGCTCAAGCACTGCGCGCTCTTCCTTGCTGGCCTTTTTGCCGATCATGTCCACGTTCTCGTCCACATACACTAGTCGCTTGGATTCCGAATCGTAATACGCCGCGATCTGGTCCTTCATCACTGCTCCGTAGATATCGCGCAGTCTGTCTTCACTCTCCAGCACCCGTAAGGACCGCATCAGACGCTCGGTGTCATCCAGAAAAACACGGTTCTCGGGCTTTTCCAGTTCCTTTTCGACCGCAGACAAAAGGTCTTCGAGTGACTCTTTCTCCAAAGAGACCTCGTTCACTAGCGGCAGCCCGCGCAAACGCCCAGCTTCCTGCCGATAACGCACGATCCGGTCTGCACGT
>JAQVQN010000184.1:0-1387 GCA_028701555.1 Kiritimatiellia bacterium
GCCGCTTTCGCCGCTCTCATTGGGCTAAACCGGCGATATCGATGCAATCACCAACGCCATTAATTTGGCCATGGTAGCGCAGGCCTCCCGCATGCAGCACGAGCGTAACTATGACGACGCCCGGCTAGCCAAAAGCCGTCTCACCCGGCTGGACATCGACCCCTCAAGGGTGCAGATGCGCTGGGCCATGGATTTTTGCGCCCAATCCCTGCGTAATATCGAAATCGGGCATGGCGGCCACATGGACGGCTACCAGATGCCTTCTGGCTTCTACATAACCGTAGCCTCTGAAGTGATGGCGGTCCTAGCAATGGCATCCGACCTCGCTGACCTGCGCAGCAGGCTCGGCAAAATCATCGTAGCCTACTCCCGAGCGGGAAGCCCTGTGACGACTGCCGACCTCGAGGTCGACGGCGCCATGGCCGCATGGCTGACACGCGCCGTCAACCCGACGCTCATGCAGACCCTGGAAGGCCAGCCCATGCTGGTGCACGCCGGCCCCTTCGCCAATATCGCCATCGGACAAAGCTCGGTCATCGCCGACCGCCTCGCCTCCAAACTGTGCGACTATCTAGTGACTGAAAGCGGCTTCGCTTCTGATATCGGTTATGAGAAGTTCTGGAACATCAAGTGCCGGTGTTCGGGTCTG
The DNA here is from genome assembly GCA_028701555.1 of Kiritimatiellia bacterium. GTDB lineage: Bacteria > Verrucomicrobiota > Kiritimatiellia > RFP12 > UBA1067 > JAQVQN01. The sequence continues at coordinate 650 of JAQVQN010000184.1, forward strand.
ACCCCCGATGCTGTTGTGCTTGTCGCCACAGTTCGCGCCCTTAAATTGCACGGCGGCGGACCATCCGTCATTGCCGGACGCAAACCTGACCCGGTCTACACTTCCGAGAATCTGGGGCTGCTGGAAAAAGGCTGCGCTAACCTTCTGGCGCATATCGATATTATCAAGCGTTCCGGCATCAACCCGGTGGTCTGTCTCAACAGCTTTCACACAGATACACCGGCCGAACAGGCGCTGGTTAAACGTATGGCCGAATCGACCGGTGCGCGTTTCGCGGTCTCTAACCACTGGCTGCAAGGCGGAGAGGGTGCCATAGAGCTGGCCGAAGCAGTCTCACAAGCCTGTGAAGACCAAAGTGCTTTCAGCTTGCTTTCCGACCTCAAAGAACCTATCTCAACCCGCGTTGAAACCATCGTGCGCGAGGTGTATGGCGGAGAAGGCGTGATCTATTCTGAATCAGCCAAACAAAAACTGGCCGCGCTGGAAGCCGACCCCTCCACAGCCACCCTGCCGGTATGTATGGCCAAGACCCAGTACAGCCTGTCGCACGACCCCAAACTTTTAGGTCGACCCAAGGGATGGCACCTGCCTGTTCGCGACCTTCTGATCTACCAGGGAGCAGGCCTGGTGGTGCCGGTCGCGGGCGACATAAAACTCATGCCAGGCACGGCCTCGGATGCCGCTTACCGCAGAATCGACATCGACACCGTAACCGGCAAAGTCAAAGGACTTTTTTAA